>NZ_JAQCNX010000064.1:0-1312 GCF_036857515.1 Candidatus Rickettsia tasmaniensis
GAACTAAAGGCATTATCTATATTGGACCTTGATGAGTCATACGGTAAGTTTGATTACATAGTTTGTCACGGCGTATATTCATGGGTACCTGAAGAAGTACAAGATAAAATACTCGAAGTCTGTAATAAACTGCTAAATCCGAACGGCATAGCTTTTGTAAGCTATAATACGCTCCCGGGCTGGAATATGCAGGGAACAATACGTGAAATGATTATGTTCCATTCAGAGCTATTTAATACTAGCCATGATAAATTACAGCAAGCTAAATTACTTTTAAAGTTCATTAATGACTCATTAGAAAGCTCCACAACGCCTTATTCTAATTTCTTACGAGATGAAACAAAATTATTATCTGCATATACGGACTCATATGTATTACATGAATATTTAGGCGAAATTAATACAGGTACATATTTTCACCAATTCATAGAAAAAGCTCAAAAAAATCATCTAAATTACTTAGGTGATAACCTCTACCAATCTAGAGGGAATAGAAAATTTTGCAACTAAAGCACAATTGATTAAGTTATAGTTTGTGTAATAATGTCATTCCTAGCTAAAAGCGGTGTTGTTTCATGGTTCTTATGTCATTCTTGATTTTTATCGCACCTCTTAAAAAACCAAAATAACTATTATTATTTTTCATAAAATAAAATTACACTTCACTTACATATTATATGAGCATTAGTTAAATTTAAAGTTTTTTGTATATAAATATATTGCTTAATCTTTTGAAACTGCTTAAAATTAATTTTTAATTTATGTAAATACTATGACAAAACAAGCTAATAAAATATCCTATGATGAAGTACCTTATTCTTCATTTACTTTCAGTTATACCTCCCCACCTTATTTAAGAACTATCGGCAAGCTATTCGGGCTAAACCCTCCACCTCTTGAAACTGCTAAAATACTTGAACTCGGTTGTGGAATCGGTGTTAATCTGCTTAACTTTGCTGAAACATATCCTAAATCACAATCTCTAGGTGTTGACTTATCCAAAACACAAATAGAATTAGGTAAAAAAATTATCAGTGATTTGAAAATAAAAAATGCCGAACTAAAGGCATTATCTATATTGGACCTTGATGAGTCATACGGTAAGTTTGATTACATAGTTTGTCACGGCGTATATTCATGGGTACCTGAAGAAGTACAAGATAAAATACTCGAAGTCTGTAATAAACTGCTAAATCCGAACGGCATAGCTTTTGTAAGCTATAATACGCTCCCGGGCTGGAATATGCAGGGAACAATACGTGAAATGATTATGTTCCATTCAGAGCTATTTAATACTAGCCATGATAAATTA
>NZ_JAQCNX010000011.1:0-22383 GCF_036857515.1 Candidatus Rickettsia tasmaniensis
TAGCAGTTTTAGTAGCTGATTTTTCATAAGTTTGTAAAGCCTCATTAAACTTTATCGCCTCATATTCTTCATTACCGAAATATTTAACAGTCTCAAAATTCAGTAAACTATCGATTGCTCTATTATTGGCGGTGTTATCGCTTTGGTTCATTTCCCTTGCGAAAGAAATACGCCAAGTACTGATTAGGCAAGTATAACCAACATAAACTATCATTGTTATTAAAATAGTTACGGCAAACCAAATACCGTAAACATACCATAACATCCCGCTTACTAATATAATTTCTACGCTTGTCGGAAAAATATTAAATAACGAATACCGCAGTACCGCTTCAATACCTTTAGTACCACGCTCTATTGACCTACTTAAGCCCCCTGTTTTTCTAGTAATGTGAAAACGCATACTTAAATTATGCATGTACTTAAAGACATTTAGAGCAACTAAGCGAGTTGCTTGATGCCCTACTTTTGAAAAAATGATATTTCGTAATTCACTGAAAATTTGAACAAGTATTTTTGTTCCACCATATGCAACAATAATCCCGATAATAACCGAAAGAGCAAAGTTTTTATTTAGCCCATCTATTATATATTTATAAACAATAGGAACGAAAATATTTATTACTTTAGCTATGACTAGACAAATAAGAGAGGTAACAATACGCAGGCGTATCTCAAAATCCTTCGACCATAAATACGGCAGAAATAGATAGAATGAATTTTTGCGAGTTTTGTTTTTGGACATTTTGAAGTTTTTGTAGTTTTCAGCATCATTGCTCGCGTGGATACTAAATCGTCATTGCGAGCGACCGTAGGGAGCGTGGCAATCTCATGAAATAATAACAAACTCCTTAGATTGCTTCGTCAATTACTTCGTAATTTCCTCGCAATGACGTTTTTATTAATTACGCTCCGGCAGCAGGTGAAGTCTTCTTTGGCTGATTTTCTAACAGCTTATCTAGCCTTCCCTCTTTTTCAAGATCAAACAGAGCATCACAACCGCCAACATGCATATTATCTATAAATATCTGCGGGACGGTCTTTTTTCCACCGGATTTCTTAATAAATTTTTCTTTCTCTTCCTGAGTAAAATTACTTACTTCAATTTCCTCATAAGCAACATTTTTCTCATCAAGCAATGCTTTAGCTTTTATACAATAAGGACAACTAGCGAAAGTATAAATAATAATTGTGTGTAATATAGCTTTATTCATAATGTTATATTTTTTTGTTAGATTTTAGTATATTATCTTAAACTATAGTTTTTAAAGCAAGTAAAAATGCATGAATAATTTTTCTATTATCTCAGAATATAAACCGGCAGGCGATCAACCAAAAGCAATAGATGAAATTATAGCAGGGTTAAGTAGCAAAAAACGCTCACAAATGTTACTTGGTATTACGGGATCAGGCAAAACCTTTACTATGGCAAATATTATAGAGAGAACTAATCGTCCTACTCTTATTATGGCTCATAATAAAACTTTAGCTGCCCAAATCTATTCAGAGATGAAATCGATTTTTCCAAAGAATGCCGTTGAATACTTTGTCTCATATTATGATTATTACCAGCCCGAAGCTTATATAGCACGCACCGATACTTTTATAGAAAAAGACTCATCAATTAACGAACAGATTGATTTAATGCGTCATGCCGCTACAAGATCGCTATTAGAGCGTCGTGACGTTATAGTAGTTTCTTCCGTTTCCTGTATTTACGGGCTTGGCTCTCCTGATTTATATTACCAAATGATGGTTAATCTAGAGCCTGGTCAAAGCTACCCTCGTGATCAGCTACTAAACGATTTGATAAATCTACAATATGAGCGTAACGATATCGGATTTGAGCGTGGCTATTTTAGAGTTAAAGGCAACAACATCGATATTTTCCCCTCACATTACAGCGATAAAGCTTGGCGTTTATCGTTTTTCGGTAATGAACTCGAATATATCCATGAATTTGATCCCCTAACAGGTGAAAAACTTGCTAAGCTCGATAAAGCTATGGTTTTTGGTAATTCACATTTTGTGATGCCTCAAGAAACGGTCAATAATGCCATATCAGGTATTGAAGAAGAATTACAAAAACGCTTAGAGTTTTTAAAGTCACAAGACAAACCACTTGAAACTCAAAGGCTAAATCAACGTACTCAATATGATCTTGAAATGTTAACGGAAACCGGCAGCTGTAAAGGCGTTGAAAACTACTCTCGCTTTTTCACAGGACGTAATGCCGGTGAGCCGCCTCCTACATTATTCGAATACCTACCAGAAGATGCATTATTATTTGTTGATGAAAGCCATGTATCCGTACCGCAAATTAGAGCGATGTATAACGGCGATCGAGCAAGGAAAGAAATTTTGGTAGAGCATGGATTTCGTCTACCCTCTGCACTTGATAACAGACCTTTAAAATTTGAAGAATGGGAAAAATTTAGACCACAAACTGTGTTTGTATCTGCAACTCCAGGACCGTTCGAGTTAGAAGAAACCGGCGGCACGGTTGTAGAATTGATTATCAGACCTACGGGGCTGCTTGATCCTGAATGTATTATCAAACCCGCTACTAACCAAGTTGAGGATTTAATTAGCGAAATTCAAACCACTATCGCTCAAGGTTTTCGTGTTCTAGTCACCACCTTAACTAAAAAAATGGCAGAAGATTTAACCGCCTATTTGCAGGAGCTAAAATATAAAACTTCTTATTTACATTCTAACGTTCATACCCTAGAGCGTATAGAGATTTTACGAGATTTAAGACAAGGTACTATTGATATTTTAGTCGGTATTAATCTATTAAGGGAGGGGCTTGACATCCCTGAATGCGGCTTAGTTGCTATACTTGATGCAGACAAAGAGGGGTTTTTGCGGTCGGAAGTATCGTTAATACAAACAATAGGAAGAGCTGCAAGAAATAGCGCGGGTAGAGTTATACTTTATGCCGATAAAATGACTAAATCTATCGATAAAGCCGTTAGTGAAACGTTGCGTAGAAGGCAAATTCAGCAGGAATATAATGAAAAACACGGCATAATTCCAAAAAACATCAACCGTGCTATTCACGCTTTAGCAGAATTTGAGAAAATCGATAGTAAGCTTGATAAAAAACAAGCTCATACTTTATTTGATAATCCTGCTAAGCTAAAAACCCATATTGATAAATTAAAGAAAGAAATGCTTAAAGCCGCAAGTAATCTTGAATTTGAACAAGCCACAAAACTTCGTGATCAGCTAAAAACTCTAGAAGAGGCGGCACTCGAGTTGAGTTAATGGTGTGCGTTGTGGATACCAAAATCGTCATCGTCATTGCGAGGCAAAACTGTAAATTTTGACGCAGCAATCTCAGGAGTTTGTTATTATTTCATGAGATTGCCATGCAGCCTATGGCTGCTCGCAATGACGATTCAGTGTCCACACAGGCAATACCATTAACAACACCTAAAACTCCTACGATGATACGGTGATAAGCCGTGTATATTAATAGCCTCGATATGTTCTTTGGTACCGTAGCCGGAATTTTTGTGCCATAAATATTGGGGAAATTCAGCACTTAAGTCTAACATCAAACGATCCCTAGTAACTTTTGCAACAATAGAAGCCGCAGCAATTGACAATGATAAATTATCACCATTAATTATACTGACAAATCTTTCATCCTTAAACTGCATATTACCATCAACTAACACTATTTCTGGCTCAAGGCTAAGATTTGCCACAGCAATAGAACAAGCTTTTTTAGTTGCCTCTAATATATTAATATCATCAATTTCGGTATGAGAAATAATAGCAGTTGCCCAAACATAATTACTAGTAATTTGTTCATATAGTAATTCTCTTTTCTTTTTGGAAAGCTTTTTAGAATCTTTAATGCCCGTTATAATATTGGCGTTATCTATTATAACGGCACTTGCTACTACCGGACCTACGAGCGGTCCTCTACCTGCTTCATCTATACCTGCTACAATACAGTTATGATATTTTTTTTCAAAATGTAATAGATCTACTTCTATAATTGTATTCTTTTAATTTTTGATATATGATAGAGCAGTTTAGAATTACAAAAAAGGAAAAGTGCAAAATTATTTTCAATTATTAGGACTTCCGCGAGAGTACAATATTAATTTAAAGGTATTAGAAAAGCAATATTTTGCTATGCAGGTAAAATATCATCCCGATAAAGCAAAAACTTTGCAGGAAAAGGAACAAAATCTAATTACTGCGGCTGAATTAAATAATGCTTACTCTACTCTTAAAGATGCCTTAAAGCGTGCTGAATATATGCTGCTTTTGCAAAATATAAATTTGAATGACGAAAAAACACGTAGTTTACTTTCGCCGCTAGAATTAAGCATATTCTGGGATGAAATGGAAATAATCGAAAATACTATCTTATTTAGTGATTTAGAAAAAATAAAAGACAAATATGAATTAATGAAAAAGCTTGAAATTGATTCTTTAAAACAAGCTTTTGAAGAACAAAATCTATCAGACGCAACTATAAAAACTAGCAAGCTTAAATATATTGGGACATTGCTGCATAAACTGCAAGCAAAAATAAAATCATGCAAATAATAGAAATTAGGGAACCGGAGCAAGCTGATTTTAAGCAAGAACAGCAAATAGCAGTCGGTATCGATTTTGGCACTACTAACTCATTAATAGCTATTGCAGCTAATAGAAAAGTTAACGTTATTAAATCTATAGATGATAAGGAATTAATCCCAACTACTATAGATTTTACAAGTAACAATTTTACTATAGGTAATAATAAAGGACTGCGTTCTATTAAAAGACTATTCGGTAAAACATTAAAAGAAATTCTAAATACTCCGGCACTTTTTTCGTTAGTTAAAGATTATCTAGATGTAAATAGTAGTGAGCTTAAGCTAAATTTTGCAAATAAACAACTGAGAGTCTCTGAAATTGCAGCAGAAGTTTTTATTTACCTAAAAAATCAAGCAGAAGAACAATTAAAGACTAATCTAACTAAAGCAGTAATAACAGTACCTGCACATTTTAACGATGCAGCAAGAGGCGAAGTAATGCTTGCAGCTAAAATAGCAGGTTTTGAAGTATTAAGGCTAATTGCCGAACCTACTGCAGCTGCCTATGCTTACGGCTTAAACAAAAATCAAAAAGGCTGTTATTTAGTATATGACCTAGGCGGCGGCACTTTTGACGTATCTATTCTTAATATACAAGAAGGTATTTTTCAAGTTATAGCAACAAACGGCGATAATATGCTTGGTGGCAACGATATAGATGTAGTAATTGCACAATATCTTTGCAATAAATTTGATTTACCTAATTCTATAGATACTTTACAACTTGCAAAAAAAGCAAAAGAAACTTTAACATATAAAGATAGTTTTAATAATGATAATATATCAATTAATAAGCAAACATTAGAGCAATTAATTTTGCCCTTAGTAGAACGCACTATCAATATAGCTCAAGAGTGTTTAGAACAAGCAGGAAATCCAAATATAGACGGAGTTATTTTAGTAGGGGGTGCAACCCGCATTCCTTTAATAAAAGACGAATTATATAAAGCATTTAAAATAGATATTCTATCAGATATCGATCCTGATAAAGCAGTTGTATGGGGGGCTGCATTACAAGCAGAAAACTTAATAGCACCGCATACAAATTCATTATTGATTGATGTAGCACCTTTATCGCTGGGTATGGAATTATATGGCGGTATAGTTGAAAAAATCATCATGCATAATACTCCGATTCCTATTTCGGTAGTAAAAGAATTTACGACTTATGTCGATAATCAAACCGGTATACAATTTCATATATTGCAAGGTGAACGTGAAATGGCTGCCGATTGCCGCAGTTTAGCCCGATTTGAGTTAAAGGGACTGCCTCCTATGAAAGCAGGATATATTAGAGCCGAAGTTACTTTTGCTATTGACGCAGACGGTATATTATCCGTTTCTGCTTATGAGAAAATCAGCAATACATCACATGCTATAGAAGTAAAGCCAAATCACGGTATTGATAAAACGGAGATTAATATTATGTTAGAAAACGCGTATAAAAATGCTAAAATAGATTATACTACAAGATTATTACAAGAAGCAGTAATTGAAGCAGAGGCTTTAATCTTTAGCATAGAGCGTGCTATAGCGGAATTAACAACTTTATTATCGGAAAGTGAGATATCTATAATTAATTCTTTATTAGATAATATAAAAGAAGCCACACACGCTAGAGATTGGATCTTAATTAATAATTCTATTAAAGAGTTTAAATCCAAAATAAAAAAATCTATGGATACAAAGTTTAATATAATAATTAATGATTTGCTAAAAGGCAAAAATATCAATCAAATTAAATAGCCTCAGATATAAAATATTATATATAATCGAACTAATTTAGATAAGGAAAAATAAGAAGAATGTCAGGAAAAATAAAAGTAACATTTATTATAAATGATGGAGAAGAAAAAACAGTAGAAGCACCGATAGGGCTTTCTATTTTAGAAATTGCCCATAGTAACGATCTAGACCTTGAGGGAGCTTGTGAAGGAGCGCTTGCTTGTGCTACTTGTCACGTTATTTTAGAAGAAGAATTTTACAACAAATTAAAAAAACCTACGGAAGCAGAGGAAGATATGCTTGACTTAGCCTTTGGTCTTACTGATACTTCTAGATTGGGATGTCAAATTATTTTAACCGAAGAATTAGACGGCATAAAAGTACGCCTTCCTTCTGCTACTCGTAATATAAAATTATAATGGATTAAAAAAGTGATACGTAAAATACTTCTTTTTGTGTTTTTAGCCTTTACTATAATATGGTTTGCAACTGCATATACTATAAAAAATAACACTGTAAGTTTAATTAAGAATTCTGAATCCGATAATCTTAAAATATCTTATAATGCAGTTAAGTTTTCAGGCTATCCTTTTAATTGGAAAATTACCGTAACGGATCCTAAAATAAAATTAATTGATCATGTAAATTCTAAAGAATTTACATGCGAAAATATTGTCCTAAATATAGCTTTTAGTACTAAAAGAGCCGCTCTTAATTTCGGTCCTTTTATTAGAGAAGTCGATAATTACGGCGACAAAACATTTACCTATGATGTACGCAGCGATGATGACATAAAGGGTATAGGAAAATTTAATAAATCTTTATATAAAATATCAAAAGATGATAATTTAAAAGAAATATTAAAATCAATTCAGTTAAATAATAAAGCATTATTGATATTTAAAGATAATCAAGAAATCTTTAAAATTAATGATTTAGCATTTCTTATAAGAAAACAGCATTTAGCAAGTGAGGAAAATATATCCTTATTTTTAAACATGAATTATTATTCAGAAAAAGATATTTTGAATTTTAAAAATGCTAATTTAGATATTGCTGCTTCTTTAAAATTTGCTGAAGACGAAGAAGATTCAGCTATTTTACAAAATTTTAATATAGAAAGATTTATTTTTACTTGTGATAATGATTCTAAAGTTAATTTAAACGGTGCTTTACAACTCTTTGCCAATAAATTACCGAAAGGAAAACTATATTTTGAGCTGGAAAATTATAATTCCATAGTTGATAAATTATTACCGAGTAATATTATTTTTTCTAAGAAAATAATTAAAACAATTATTGCTAAAGCAATTAATAAAGCTTCCGACGCGCAATTAAATACAGAGCAAAATGATTCAAATTCGGCTTACAACAATATAGAAAAAGCTAAGTTTGATATTGAGTTTTCAGACAAAGGAATAAATATCGGTTCTATTAATTTATTAGAACTAAAACTTGGTGAACATAAAGAAGACCAAAATACCGCAAATAATTCAAATTAGTTTTATGAACAATTTTAAACTAGCGACTATTATTAGCATATTTCTTATTTGCAGTAATATTTATGCTGCTCCCAAAGTCATAAAAATCGGTACCGGCTCTATTTTAAAAGGATATTATGCTATTGGACTTGATTTATGCAAGACTATTACAAATGACGATAAAAATAATGAACATATTAAATGCGAAGTTGTTGCAACAAACGGTAGTATAGAAAATTTAAAATTATTACAACAAGGCAAAATTGATTTAGCCCTAGTGCAAGCTAATATTGCAGTGGAAGCATATGAGGGCATAGGTTATTATCACGATCAAGAAAAAATGCAAAATTTACGTCAGGTGCTTAATCTACATGATGAGTTTTTTACGGTTATTGTAAAAGATGAGGATAAAATAAAAGTTTTTGCTGATATTGACGGGAAAAAAATAACTAACGGTCCGGCATTTTCCAGTAGTAATATTACTTATGATGTCGTACGTTCTTTATATAAATTTGCTAAGGAACCTGAAGAGCTACACATTAATTATGAAGATTCTAGTGATCAATTCTGTAATAAGGAAATAGATGCTATAATAATGATGGTTGGACATTCTAACCCCTTAGTAAATTTAATAGCTAATAAGTGTGAAATTGATTTCATTTCAATGGACAATGATAAAATAACAGAATTAATAAAACAAAATAGAGCTTTTCATAAAGCCATACTTCATAAGGGCTTATATCCAGGGATTACCGATGATCAAACTACAGTAAAAGTATCGGCAATCCTAGTAACTAGAGATGAGGCGAATCGTGATATTTTAGATAAATTTATCGGAGCTTTTCATAGAAACGTAGCAAATTTTAAACTTTCTAATTACTTATTAAATAACCTGGACATTAACTATTTCGCCGATACTAAAAATTTTGTTCTACCAAAACATGATTCAGTAAGAAACAAAAACTAACAATATCTTATGTCTGAAAATACTATATTTAAAAATATACTTATACCTATAGATTTAAATGATAAAAAATCTATAAAAGGTATTCTTTCTAAGGCTTTAATGCTTGCGACGAACTTTCAAGCAAAATTACATTTTATGTATGTAATTCCTGAATTCGGTACGAAAATGTTTGAAGATTATTTACCTAAACATTGGAGAACGGAGAAAAAAGAAAAGTATAAAGCTCAAATTAAAGAGCTTATCAAACAATATATTCCCGATGAAATTGAAACAGATTATTATATAGGTAGCGGTGCCGTTTATGATGAAATAATTAAGCACTCTAATGAAATTAAAGCCGATTTAATAATAATCTCTGCAGTCAGACTACAATTAAAAGATTATATGCTTGGACCTAATGCTTCTAAAATCGTCCGTCATTCAGATATATCAGTGTTAGTAGTAAGAGACGAGTAATAAGTATTATTTACGACTCTTGGGAGTGCATTGCTAGAGTGGGTCCATAATCGTCATTGCAAGCAGCCGTAGGCTGCGTGGCAATCCACAAAAAATAAAAAAAATGCTATAAATTAGCATTTTTTACTGGATTGCTTCGTCAAAACTTACAGTTTTTTCTCGCAATGACGATTTTGGCTGTTATAACTTCACTTTCAACTTCACAAAGCCTTGATGGCTTTGATATTTCTTTTGTAAATGACAGTTATATTAAAGTAATACGCTTACATTATCTTTCTCAGTTAAAACGCTAGCACCGATATCATAAGCAACTTTAGGTTGCTTCGGTAATGTGATAGTTTCATTAACTTCTCTATCTTTCCATTTTACTTTAGCATTTTTACTATTATCATTACAGTAATATTCTACAGATGCTTGAAGTGCAGGCGTAACACTGAAACCTTCAGCTATTTTCTGCGGTGAGCTGCCTTACCGCCTAAAATACCGCTCCATAAATGCTGCTTTTTAGAAGCAATACTCAAATGCTGAATACCTACATCACTTTCTTGATATGTATCGTCTTTAGAGTGACCGTATCTTATACCAAGATTTGGAGTAAGAGTAATATCACCATTCATAAGATGATTATAACTTAATAAAGTTTCAAGGTTATAATTATTATTCTTATATTTACCGGTTGCAATAGTACCTAAACGGTTGATTTTACTCTTTACTATATTATGATTGTAAGCAAACATAGCTTGTATCATAAAGTTTTTCGGTAATTCTTTTTGTCCGTATAAAGTTACGATATGGCTATCGATATTAGTATTTGACCTGCTACTGTTAGATTTAAACTTTGAATCCAATTTAGGATAAGCAATACCGACTAAATCTTTGTAGTTATCAGAACCAATATCAAAACCTATAGTACCGCCCGAAGCATGATCTTTATAACCGGCAAAACCTTTTTGCGTATTAGTACCATAAGTACCTGCAATCCAAAGGCTTTTATCTAACACTTTTTCATCTTCATCACCCGCAGCACTAGAGAACATTCTATGCGATATAATATTACAGCTCATTTGAGTGATATCATGAATCGGATTATATATTGCTCCAATCATTTCTTCGTCTTGTTTTACTGCATTTTGCATTTCTACAACTTCAGCAGCTTCAACTCTTACAGCTTCAGCAATGCTTGCTTCTACGACTTCCTTTATAGAAGCAACCACTTTTGCCTCCTCTTCTTGTCTAGCTTCCTCTTGCTTCGAGTTTTCAAGGCTAACTTCAGAATCCTTAGATTCTGATTTATTTGTACTACTAGATACTGCTACTTTTGTTCGCTCCTGTATCATATTATAATCATCATTTTCATAATCTTCTTCAATGTTAAAATCATCATCTTCATCATCATCAAAGCCTTCAATATTGCCCTCTACAGAAACAATCCTCTCTATACGTTGAACAATCATAATTTCTGCACCAGTATGTGGAGCTTTTCCACCAGAGGTAGAACTACCCCCACATCTTCCATATTAATAACTACCGGTGCCGGTGCTAATGGAGCTGCAACTGCAGGAACAGCTATTACCTCTTCTACGTCCTCTTCAGGGGATCCGCCGATAAAACCAATGGTGCAACAAGGAGCCACAGAAGCAACAGCAGGAGCTACTACAACTACTCCACCATAGCTTACACGTCTCCATTTGCTACTGCTTGTGCTTGCTGCTGACTTCAGGGACGTCTTGTAGCAACTTCTGCTTCATTTACAGCTGCCGCTTCTATAATTGCTGCTAACCTAGAATTATTCGCTTTAAGTTGCTGCATTAATCCTGCATCTTGATTCATTCTAACACATAGATTGCTTGTTTCCTGATCTATACCACTTGCTACTTCTCTTTTAGGACCTATGAACTCAATATTGGTTCCTTCTTTTATAGCTTGAGCTAATTGATTTATATTACCATCAAGTGCATCTGTATTTTTAGTTGTATATTTCTCAAAAACTTCTTCTACAATTAATGCTTTTAGTTTTTCCTTTCCTTGAGTCTTTATTGCTAACTCTCATCCGTGTCAACTGAAACTGCTATAGCTTGAACAACGGTTTCATATTTTTTCCCCTATTTTAGAGTAGGAGCAATATAAGCTACTGCCCTGCAACCGCAGCATTTTTTTTAGGAAAAAGATTTTCGATAGGCTTTAGCCTGTTCCTCTTTCTGACTAAACCGTCCATACCAAGCCCATTATATCCTACCCTCGTAGGTAGTGGCGGTCCACCTGCTACCACTATTACCGGTGCAACAACAGGGGTATTAGCAGCTTTCGCTGCTTTTACTCCTTTTAATACCGCTTCTATTTTCTCATCGCTTATTATATTAAGAAATTTTACAATTGCCTCTTTTGAGAAATCTTTAGTATTAGGTATTAAAGCTTTCATTTTTGCATTAAAATTATTTTGTACGGCGTCTGTTATATTTTTCTCTGTAATGGTTTTAGAAGCTTTAGATAAACCAGCTGCATTATCGGCTAAAACTTTTCTTAGTAATCTAGCGTTAGTATCAACTGCCGTGTCATAAATTCTTGATAATGTTGCCGGTGCAGCTTTATTTTGTAAAAATGTTAGCCGCTATCTATATTACTTTCCACTGTTAAATTAACAATACTGTTATTAATCCAATTATTTATTTGAGTATTTACTTCGTTTGCTTTAGGAGTAAGGGCTATATTATCGCGTACGTCTCCTTTATTAAGAGCTAGATCTAGTACATCGGAAAATTTTAAAGTATTAAAATTATCAACAATTCTCTCTATTTCATTATTTAAAGAATTTGCTCCTAAAACATTTTCATTTTTAGCAATATAATCTATTCTTGATATAATTGTTTTCTTATCTTGTAGTTCATCTTTTATTTTTATTTCAGTACTTCTTGCCGTAATATGATTTTGTAAGTCCAGCGGTAATTTATCAAAAGTATAGTTTAACGGTCTATTGCATTATGTTCTTCTTCATTAAATAGCTCTTTAAAAAATTCCTTGTTGGCTATTTTATTATTTAAAGTTAAAGCTTGCCTTGAAATTTGCTTTATTACATCATCATCTTTTAGTCTATTCCAAATATTCTCAGCTTTTATCATTAATTGTGCTTTATCAGGCTTTGCTTCTGAAAATAACGCTAAAGACTCAAGTGGACTTTTCCTTTCTTCTAAAGTTAAAAGTGTTTTGATAGTAATCCCTAAATCTGTTTCTACACCTAATGTTCTTACTTCTAGCTTTCCGGGATTTCCATTATTTTTAGCTAAATACATCTCATTATGAAATATTCTGTCTAAAGTATTCGGAGCTACAAGAACTTCTGCGACTGCTCTGCCTACAACCGGTGCCGGTGCAGCTATTCTTCCCCTTAATACAGCATCTTCTTTTGCCTTTAGATTTATAACCTGCTAATTTTAGTTCATATCATCACCTATGGCATCTAGATTTGCTATATCCCTAGCTATGGCAAGTCTTATACCTACACCTGCCGGAGGAGGAGCTGCTACTCCACCCGGTAGAGGCGGAGGAGACGGTACTACTCCTGCCATTGCTTGAGGTGCTATATTACAAGACCTACTAGACCCTCATTATCTATTCTTATTTCACCTACAGTCTTTTTTAGGACAAGTGCCAGATCGCTCATTGTTAAAGCATCGAAATTATTTATCAATGCCTGCATTTTCTTACCATCCAAATCTTTAGCTATTAAACCGGCATCTTTTAAAATCTTGTTATAACTTTCTAGACCTTGCTCAGCAACTACCTTATCGTTTTCATTCACTATCTTAATTTTACCGTTATCAATGTTTCTTTTAATTTAGCCATCTGCGCTAAATAATTAACTACTATTGCAGGATCAGCTAACTTCATTACGGATTGTCTTATGGGAATACTAGATTGTTTAGACTCAAGCTCAACTAAGTTTTGATTAACATAGTTTTTAAATTGATCTAATAATTTATGTTTTGCTTCCGGAATAGCTACGCTTTTAAACTTATTTAATAAAGGGCTGTTTCCTGATTCAGAGTATTTAGGCATTAATATCGATGCTTCTTACAGTAGGATCAGTAATATTAGTACCAAAAAATACATGTTCAAAAACTTCTGTTGTTAAAGGAGCCTCAACATAATTATTTATAACTTTTAAATCGTCATTAGCATCTACACCGTCTGTCATAGCTATATATTTTAACTGCTCCAAAGGTGTATTTAAATTTTCTATGTTATTAAAATATATAGCCTTTTTAATTTTATCGTTAATACTGACAGCATTTGCCCCTTCAGCTTTAGCAAGGATTTCCAATACTTGAAGTCTATTTTCTAGAGCCATCTCTTGCTCGTTACGTCCTGTTTCTACTGCTGTATTACCTGTTAATCAACAACTTCAACACCGGCTGCACGTGCTTCTCTTCTTTCTCTAGCACCGTTAAGTACAACAGGAGCAACTGCTTGAAATCTAGTGACTTCTATTATTGCGTTATTGAATAATCTTCTTTCCCCCGGCATAAGATCGTCAACAAGGTCACCAAAATCTGTACGGTCCTGAATTCCTTTTATAACATTAAGCTTTTGAGCAGGAGTTAATATTTGGTAGTCAGCAGTATGGTTCAATATATCATAGATTTCTATATCTGCTCTTGCTTCCCCGGTCACAGCGGTAAGGATTGCAGCATTAGCACAGCTAAGTAAGAATAATTTTGTAAGTTTAGAATTTATAGATTTAATATTTTTTTCATAATATCTAATTTCTCTTTAATAAATCTTACAATTACTTAAAATATTAATACTTTTTTGTTATTAAAGATAATGATACATGAAAAAATATTATGTCAAAAATTTATATTGATGGGCTATAAAATAGGATAGTAACATGGATTTTATATGATATTTTAGTATTTATAGGAAATGTAAAGCTTAATTTTTATTAACGTTTAGTTAATTTATTAAAATCTCGTAGAACGTTGTACGATATTACTTCTATACATGCAAGCTATATTATTAAAATTTTCATTATTTTTAAAATGCTTTATAATGATTGTTATATAATATGATGTCATTCCCGCATGAATACCCAAGTCGTCATTGCGAGCGAACGTTAGTGAGCATGGCAATCTCAGGAATTGTTCCAATATTGCTTCGTCAAAACTTACAGTTTTTCCTCACAATGACGCAAAAATCGTTCCACACAACCGCGCTTTCTTACCTACGCGGGAATGACATTAAACTATAAGGTATATACTTTGTCTCTCAAAACCAAATTACTTTTTATTACAATCAGCGGTATTATAATATTATATTTTGCTATTCTTCCTGCGCCTTTACTTAAAGACGTAAGTTTCTCACAAAGAGTATTTGACCGAAACGGCGAGTTAATGCGTATTTCGCTTTCTAAAGACGATAAATATAGGATATTCACTCCTATACGTGAAATACCGGCAAGTTTTATAGAAGCAGTACTATTTATATGAAGACAAGCATTTTTATGAGCATTTTGGCGTTAACCCCGTTTCTTTAGCCAAAGCTTTTTATTCTACTTATTTACAGAATAATCGTAAAATAAGCGGCTCTACTATAACAATGCAAGTAGCACGTTTAAGACATGGAATAAACTCTTCTACTATTCTTGGTAAAATCCATCAAATCATTAAAGCTATTCATGTAGAGCTACATTATTCAAAAGATGAAATCCTAGAAGCTTATCTAAATCTAGTGCCTTACGGTAGTAATATTGAAGGGATAGTAGCCGGCAGTTACATTTACTTCAATCATGACCTAAAAGATTTAAATTTGATCAATATTCTAAGCCTTGCAGTAATCCTACAAAATCCACTTAAAAGAGGCGGGAATGATATTAATATTTCTAAAGCACGTAAATATCTATTTACCGAGTGGCTCACGATTCACCCACAAGATATTATTTATAATAAGTTAATTAGTTTGCCAATTAAATTTAATCAAAATAAAAAGCTTCCTTTTATTGCACCGCATTTTACTTTAGACATACTAGCAAATAATGATAGCCCTATTATACGCACTACTATAGATAAAAATCTGCAAGCTACTATAGAAAAACAAGTTCGGCTATATATTAATGATCGGAAAAAATATGGAATTAATAATGCCTCCGTAATTCTTATTGATTTTACTACTATGGAAGTGCTTGCAAGTATTGGCTCCGGAGAGTTTTTTAATAACGATATTTGTGGACAGATTAACGGCACTAAAAGCCATAGATCTCCAGGCTCAGCTTTAAAAGCGTTTGTCTATGCACTTAGTTTTGATCAATCACTAATACATCCGTTAACTTTACTAAAGGATACACCTACTTACTACGATCATTATAAACCGGAAAATTTTGATAGTAGGTTTGCAGGCGGTTTAAGTGCTAGAGAATCGTTAATAAAGAACCGTAACGTACCTGTAATATTTCTGGCGTCTAAGTTAAAAAACCCGAATTTTTATGAGTTCTTACAACAAGCAAAAATTAGCGGCTTACGAAAACCTGAAAATTACGGTTTATCTATAGTACTCGGCACAGCAGAAATTACTCTTGAAGAGTTAACTACTCTTTATGCTATGCTTGCTAATTTCGGTACTTATAAACCGCTTAGAAAAGTATTGGATACTACTATGTCATTCCTGCGCAAGCAGGAATCCATAAAAAATAACCTAAATGTTGGAACAAAAATTTCATATGATTTACTGGATTCCCGCTTTCGCGGGAATGACACAGGAGAGGACAAGGATGACACGGACACCGTACTACTATCCCCCCGAGGCAAGCTATTTAACACTTGATATTATAAAAGATACGACTCGTCCTATTACCTATAATAATACAAGACATAACTTACCGATTTATTGGAAAACAGGTACTTCCAGCTCATTTAGAGATGCACTTAGCGTCGGCATATTCGGAAAATACGTACTTGCTGTTTGGATTGGGGATTTCAAAGGGCAAACTCACGGAACATTTACGGGTAATACTTCTGCAGCCCCTTTATTCTTTAATATTATCGAATCCATAGCTAGACCAAATAAGGATGAGGATTTAATCCTTTCAAAAATTAATGCACTAAATATTACTAAAGTAAAAGTTTGTGCAGATATGGGAGATATCGATAACGATATGTGTCCGGTTAAAGCAGAAACCTTATTCATTAAAGGAAAATCACCGATAAAACAATCTGGTATTTATAGAAAAATGTTGATAGATTTAAAAACTGGTATGCCTGCTTGTAACTTTATTAAAGGACAAACAGAATATAAAACAGTAAATTTATGGCCAACAGATATGCTTTCGGTTTATCAAAAAGCAGGAATACATATATTACCGAAACCGATACCTACAAACCATTGCAATAGGTTGATAAATTGGCATCATCAAAAACCTAAAATTATATACCCGTTAAAAAATTCCGTACATTCAATTAAAAATAGTGATAACATTACTTTTAGTGCGATTAGCGATAATAAAACCAACAATATTTCTTGGTTTGTGGAAAATGAATTAATAGCAACCGCAAAACCAAACGAAGCAGTAATATGGAAAGCAAAAGCCGGTGAATTTATTATTAGAGCTATCAGCGATAGCGGCGAAAGCGACAGTATAAAAATTTATATTAAAGAATAGACTAGCAGTTATATATGAAATTTAAAATTCCCACAGAAATTGATATTAAACCTTTCACAGAAGAAGAAACTGCTCTTGATTCTTTAAAAGCAAATATTCTAAATGCATTGACTGAAGTGAATTATTCAAACTAATACCAGCAGGCAAAACACCAGAAGCTACAGTAGTAATAGGATTACCTTATAGCGGGAAAAGCACATTTTTCAATGCTCTTGAGAACAACCTTAAGATTACAAAAACGGTGAAGAATTTACATTTGATAAATTATTTGATTTTGAAACAACGCCGGAAATTCAGCATAAATATGAACCGGCTATATATGATCCCAAAAAATTTGAAATTGCAGAAAAAGTATTTTGGGAATGCTCTAACGAAGTACCCGATACAGTGCAAGAGTTAATCAATGTATTTTTCATTAAAAAGCTAGTTCAAATGACCGATAAATTAAAATTTATCATAGTAGCAAAAGAAGAGACCGTAAAATCCCCTAGTATCTTTAACAGGATTATAGAAGACTTTAAAAATATTCTTCCTACAGAAGAACACAAAAAATTAAAAGGAAATGTTATATGCGTAATAACACAACATAATGAAAATAATCATGAAAACATTATACCGATGCACAAAATAGCATTGCTATTAACAAGGATATATTAGAATTCTCTGATATAAAATTTTTCTATAAACCTACTTCTCAAAATGGGGGAATAAACCTCTCTCTAGAACTAAAACACCTAGAAGAGAGAAAAGGAGTACAAAATTTAGAGATAAAGCAGCTAAGTTCATTGCTAAAGAAACAAGACAGTCTGATAGAAAATTTACATACACAAATATAGATAAATGTAGAATGTATAATTAATACTATCCAATCAATTTTTGAAGACTTTAATGTATATACACCTCTTAACTACTCAAAATTTTTAGATAATAACTATGAGGGTTATATTAAACCATATTTACCAAGTTCTCCAATACAATATCCGGCTATAGAAAAAACTCTTTCTTGTTTTTAAGGATTAGCACAATTATCAGAATTTCAAGCTATCATATTAAACAAACAAGCTAATAACCTTATAGGGGTAATATTTCAAATTTTAGACTCTATTGAGAAATTCACAGACAATAAACCGGTTATTCAAGCTTACCGATATGTATTAAACCTACAAATTAAAGAATTATCATTATTTGAAGAAATGTTATCTACAACATGGTCTCAATCCAATGATTGCTATAGTTCCTTAATTGAAATATGTGATTTATTCATACAAAATCACTATCTATCTTCTATAAAAAATATAGAACCTAAACACGATCAACCAGTGCAATATTATAAAGAAGCCATAGAGTGGTTAAATAAGTACTCGGACAAAGCAGCAGTGACTCAAACTATAGCTAGAGCTGCTACTCTAAAATAGGCGATATATTGAGAAGATTATAATGGAGCTTTAGCTAATTATAATGCAACTCTAACATGTAATGAAGAACTTAAAGAAATGTACAATAAAATCGGCGATATGCTATTTAACTTAGGACGTGAAGACCCAGCTATCATATTTTATAGAAAGAATAATAAATTAGACTCTATATTAAAATAGTCTTATAAATAAGGCTGAAAAGCCTATAAACTATGATTTATATATGGGCCCAAGGAAACGAACTTTGCTTTCAAAAACAACAGGAAACAGATGCTGCAGAATCATATTTTAAAGCAGCTGGTGTTGTACGTGATCCTCAAAAACAACGAGATGCAATGCTTATGGCATACAATACTTTCTTAGGAAACCCAAATAATAACGCAATTCAACAAACAGATATTTCAGAACAACAACAAAGAGAGGGATATTTTAATGGTATAATCGGCGATATTATTGATCTGTAACCGTTCACTGGTGTTAAGCGGCTTATTATTCCTCTCTGTCATCCCGTGATTTATTCACGGAATCTAGTAAAACATATAAAAATTTATTTTTATATGTTTATTTTGTTAAACATGTAGTGTAGGTAACAATATTGAAGTTATTTTTTCTGGACCCCGTGGTCAGGCCACGGGGTGACAGTGAAAAACCTATGAACGCTCACATTGATCTATCTATCTCAGTAAATCATTTATGCTTACTTTAGCTCTAGTAGTTTTATCGACTTGTTTTACGATAACTACGCAATAAATTCCAGGCTTACCGTCTTCCTTAGCAGGTAATACTCCTGGAACTACAACGGAATAAGCCGGAATTCTGCCGTAAATAATTTCACCTGTATCTCTGTATACTATTTTTGTAGAGCTACCGATAAACACCCCCATACTAATTACTGCTCCTTCCTCTACTATTACACCTTCTGCTATTTCCGATCTTGCACCGATAAAACAATTATCTTCAATGATAACAGACTTTGCTTGCAACGGCTCAAGCACCCCACCTATCCCCGTGCCACCTGAAATATGGCAATTCTTGCCGATTTGAGCACATGAGCCGATAGTAGCCCATGTATCAATCATTGTTCCCTCATCTATATAAGCACCTATATTAATGAAAGAAGGCATAATTACAACATTTTTAGCTATATAAGTACCGGTTCTAACAACAGCTCCGGGCACTTTGCGTATAGCTGCTTCTTTGAATGTATTTTTATCAGTATCTGCAGAAAATTTAGGAGCAACTTTGTCATACCAACTATTATAATTGTTATTATAAAGTTGTGATTCCGTAGTGATAAAATACAGCAATATAGCTTTCTTTACCCATTCATTAACTTGCCAACTATTTTCTTTCTTTTCACAAACACGAATCGTACCTTGATTTAAGCTTTCTATACTATCATTAAGAGTTTGCTTTAATGTTATAAGCTTTGAAGAATCTTGAAGAAGTTTGTCCTTAATTTGCCAAGCTTCTTCAATTTCTTTAATAAGAGAGGACATATCTTTTAACTGTTTTATTGCCAAAAATAATAAATGAGATTATCATGAAGTCAAACATAATAATTATAATTAACTATGTATATTACTTGCCCAAATTGCCAAACAAGATTTATTGTTACAAGCAATCAAATAGGTACTAACGGACGACGAGTAAAATGTTCCAAATGTAGCCATTTGTGGTATCAGAAATTAGACTATAATACTAGTACATTAAATGACTTTAAAGATAAAGTAAACACGGGAACTATTAAAACGCCTATTAAAAATCATTACAATGCTAATATGCCGGTTATTTTACCGTATATTCCTCCTAAGAAAAAATATAATATATTTCCAATATTATGGACTAGCTTTATAATTTTTTGTTTAGTGATATTACTAATAGATAGCTTTAAATTCTTAGGTAACTATGATCAATTAAAGATAGAAGAAATTAATTTAGGCAAATCTCGTCATATAAGCGGTATGAAGATATTTTATAAATTATCTAATGAGTCTGATTATTTAATTTCCGATCCTATAATCAAAGTGAGAGTAATGGATACTAATAATCAAGCTTTAGATGAATATGTATCAATTACAAAACTACAAACAAAAATCCCTGCAAAACAAGCAATATATCTAGAAATGAATATTGAAGGGATCCCTATTACAGCAAAATATATTGATATTGTTGTAGGTAATAGATTAGGACTTTTATTTAAGTGAGGACGTTGTTGCATAGACCGACAAAATCCACTGTCATCCCGTGGTTTAACCACGTGGTCCATCAAAACAATTAAAACACTATTGAGTATTGTACGAATGTTGCAGTTGACCTGAGTATAAAGGCCATTGATGTCATTCCC
Organism: Candidatus Rickettsia tasmaniensis; assembly: GCF_036857515.1. Taxonomy (NCBI): domain Bacteria; kingdom Pseudomonadati; phylum Pseudomonadota; class Alphaproteobacteria; order Rickettsiales; family Rickettsiaceae; genus Rickettsia; species Candidatus Rickettsia tasmaniensis. The sequence continues at coordinate 20,644 of NZ_JAQCNX010000011.1, forward strand.
ACGTAGGCGGGAATCCCGTAAAACATATAAAAACTTGTTTTTATATGTTTATTTTTATTAAATATGTAACCTATATTAAGGTTGTCTTGTCCCTTGCCTTTGCAGGAATGACATACTAAACGTTCATACAATAGAGAGTCAAGCCACACTATAACACCTAACGCATTTTTCAACCCACGCAACGATGCCATGTGGGAATGACATAGGGGCTATGCAACAACATCACTTAAAAATAAAAATACCCATAAGCCGAAGCTTATGGGTATTACTAAAGATATAATAATTTTTTCGTGTATTAGGAAGTACCACAAGTTGAGCTATTAGTATCACTTGATACCATATTAACAATATCTGGAGCTTTAAATAATATAATGATTGCAGTAACTACCACTAAAGCTACTTCCCACTGCAATTTTCCTCTTAATGTTTGAATTCCCAGAACAATTATACCGACAACAGCTATACCTTTTGCAGTATTGCCTCTGAATACTTTAATTAACTTACATAATGCCTCACCTACAGGATCGGCGGCATTACCACCTAAGCTATCAAAAGCTACCATAATAATAGCCACGCTTAGAATAGTAAATAATATGCGTAATGATAGATTATAATCGATTAATTCTTCGTTTAATTTACGAATAGGAAAGTTCATATGTTTTACCTCAATAAAATAATTAGCATTTGAAAAATAATGTATAATTTATTTATATATAAATCAACTCCTAAATATATGCAATTTTAATTAATATGCAAAAATATTTTAAAAACACTTATTTTAAGTAACATTATAATCACATATAGTATAATTTAACTTCCAAATATATAAACAAACGTAAATAAAAATAACCAAACCACATCCACAAAATGCCAGTACCATGCAGCACATTCAAACCCTAAATGTCCATTACCTTCTGTAGTAAAATCTCCTCTTTTTGCTCTAAAGTAGCAAATTATCAGAAATATAGTACCTATAATTACATGAGCTCCATGAAAACCCGTGGCTAAATAAAAATTAGAAGCATATATACCATCTGTAAATTTAAACGCCGCATGGTAATATTCATATGCCTGCATAGTTGTAAAAAATATTCCAAGCAATATGGTAAGAGCAAGTGCAGTTACACAATCTTTTTGATTTTTTTCTTCTAAGGCATAGTGAGCCCAAGTAACAGTAGTGCCTGATAAGAGTAGTATTAAAGTATTGATAAAAGGAATATCAAACGGCTCAAAAGTTTTAATTGTAGGTGGAGGCCAAGTGCCCTGCTTTACAACCCATACACCGTCTAAAAGACCTACGGGTGATAGACTTGATTTAAAAAAAGAAGCAAAAAATACACCAAAAAATACTATTTCTGTTAAGATAAATAACGCCATACCTATTTGTAAACCTCTTCTAACAGGACTAGTATGCTGATGTTCGACTATTCCTTCTTTCACTACATCTCGCCACCAAGAATATAAACAGTAACCTACTGAAATAATCCCTGCAGATAAAATATATATATTAAATTTGTAGCCATGCATGAACGAGACGCCGCCTATAACCAAAAGAAGTAAAGCAAAAGATGTTAGGATAGGCCAAGGGCTTGGGTCTACTATATGGAATAAGTGCGATTTAGTAATAGAATATGAATTATTTAAAATTATCTTTTGACTCATATTGTTATTTTATATTTCCTAATTATCACCAATAACAAACTACAAAAGTAATCTGCTATTCACATGAGTGAAAATAAA
>NZ_JAQCNX010000059.1:0-1306 GCF_036857515.1 Candidatus Rickettsia tasmaniensis
AAGCGAACTTGTTGCCTCATCAAAAACATATATTGCTGGATTTTTTAAGATGGTTCTTGCAATTGCAATACGCTGTTTCTCACCGCCCGAAAGCTTTAAGCCTCTCTCGCCTACCTGCATCTCATACCCTTCGGGTAACGTGCTAATAAACTCATGAATATGAGCATTTTTTGATGCTGCTATAACTTCATCGTAGCTTGCTGCATTATTACCGTATGCGATGTTGTAATATATCGTATCATTAAACAGTACCGTATCTTGCGGGACAATTCCAATAGATTTACGCAGCGATTGTTGCGTGACTTCTCTTATATCCTGACCATCAATAGTAATATTGCCGCTATTAATATCGTAAAACCTAAAAAGCAAGCGTGATATCGTCGATTTCCCTGCCCCGCTACTACCGACTACTGCTAAAGTTTTACCGCTCTTGATCGTAAAACTTATATTATGTAAAATCGGACGTTCCTGATTATAAGCAAAGCTAACATTATCGAAACTAACCTCACCTTTTAAGATAATTAGCTCCTTAGCGTTCAAAGCATCCTCTACTTCTGCTGGTATATCAAGCAGCTTAAACATATCTTCCATACTAACTAGAGCGTTTTTAATTTCTCTATAAGCAAAGCCAAGTATTGAAAGCGGGATTGATAGCTGAAATAGATAAGTATTAACCATTATTAAATCGCCGACGGTCATTTTATTTTGGTTAATAGCATTTGCTGAAAGTATCATAAGGCTAACAAGCCCTAAGGATATTATAACATCCTGCCCGATATTTAAAATCGATAGGCTGTTAGCAGTTTTAGTAGCTGATTTTTCATAAGTTTGTAAAGCCTCATTAAACTTTATCGCCTCATATTCTTCATTACCGAAATATTTAACAGTCTCAAAATTCAGTAAACTATCGATTGCTCTATTATTGGCGGTGTTATCGCTTTGGTTCATTTCCCTTGCGAAAGAAATACGCCAAGTACTGATTAGGCAAGTATAACCAACATAAACTATCATTGTTATTAAAATAGTTACGGCAAACCAAATACCGTAAACAAAGCGAACTTGTTGCCTCATCAAAAACATATATTGCTGGATTTTTTAAGATGGTTCTTGCAATTGCAATACGCTGTTTCTCACCGCCCGAAAGCTTTAAGCCTCTCTCGCCTACCTGCATCTCATACCCTTCGGGTAACGTGCTAATAAACTCATGAATATGAGCATTTTTTGATGCTGCTATAACTTCATCGTAGCTTGCTGCATTATTACCGTATGCGATGTTGTAATATATCGTATCATTAAACAGTACCGT
>NZ_JAQCNX010000072.1:0-611 GCF_036857515.1 Candidatus Rickettsia tasmaniensis
AGAACTTGTTTCTTTTTCTCAAGCATTTTAAAAATCGGTGTTTCCGATACACGCAATCGCAAGTAAAATCCTGCAAGACCCATAAATCCGCCAAGCAGAAAAGCAAAACGCCAAGCAAAATCTATATGAGAGAAATAACGTTCTATTATAATACCGATAAATGTTGCAATTAAGGTACCGGCGATATTTGAACCATGTACTAAACCTGCCGTAAAACCCGGTCTTAAATTTTGACGATGTTCAAGGATAAAAATGGCCGCTCCCGTTCCTTCACCGCTAATACATAAACCTTGAATAAGCCGCATTATAACTAGAGTTATAGGGGCATAAATCCCAATACTTACATATGAGCGTATAAAGCCCATAATAAAGGTCGGAATAGTCATACCTAGCATCGAGATTATTAAAGCGATACGTCTACCGTATCTATCACCGATATAACCGAATAATATGCCTCCTATCGGTCTTGTCAGAAAGCCAACCGCAAATACTCCAAGGCTTAGAAGAATTCTAATGAATTCTGATTCGCCTGGAAAAAAAACTTGTAAAAGACATAATTATCGTACCTATATCCTTTGTATCCGAGCATGTTGAAACACTAGTAGAGCTTG
>NZ_JAQCNX010000022.1:0-49515 GCF_036857515.1 Candidatus Rickettsia tasmaniensis
AACCTAAATATATACGTTAATGCCGAATGTAAAAGAAAGCAACATTTTTTTATAACATTTTTGTCACAATAGCTATTTATAATGTAAAGGTTGGCTAAGATTACATAATATTAAAATTATTTAAGGAATTTTAATTAATTTTATTTGCAGTTTGTAGTGTTATAAATGATCATATATAATGAGAGGGGTAGGATATCCAAGTCGTCATTGCGCGCGACCGTAGGGAGCGTGGCAATCTCATGAAATAATAACAAGCTCCTGAGATTGCTTCGTCAATTACTTCGTAATTTCCTCGCAATGACGACGACGATTGTGTATCCAACAGTAAAACCGATTTTAAAAATTATGCTTAACATCTTTTTAATTATTATTTCATTATTTATTTGCTTAATAACCTACCTATTTATCAGTAAAACGGATATTTTTACAAATTTATTGATTTTAAATAGCTTCACGACTTTAGTGAGTTTATTTATTTGTTGTTTAGGTTTATACTCAGGCAATAGTTCATATTTGGATATAGCAATTATTTATTTTCTTCTAAGCTTTATAGCAACAAACGGATATTTAAAATATTTCATAAATGAATCGAATGAAAACAAAACAGATTGATAGACATCTTTCCAAATTCGCTTATAGAGAGGAATTGGTAGGAGACACGAAACGCAGCACCGCAGCGTACACAAGCGTACGTGAGGATGCAAGTATCGGATCGACGCACAAATTACCTCTGGAAGTAGAGTTTGGGCAGATGTCTAATACGGTAATTTTAGGATGCGGTCTTAGCGGCATGTTAACGGCGCTTTCTTTTGCACAAAAGGGTATAAAAACTACTATATTCGAGAGTAAATCGGTAAAAAGCCCAGAGTTTTTTAAAGATATAAGAACTACTGCTTTAACGCCGCATTCTAAAAATTTCTTATTCTCTATTGATATATGGGAAGAGCTTGAGAAGTTTGTAGCAGAAATGCAAGACATATATGTAGTAGATAATAAGGCTTCAGAGATATTAGACTTACGAAATGACGCTGACGCTGTACTTGGATATGTGGTTAAGAATAGCGACTTTAAAAAAATGCTATTGTCAAAAATAACTAATAATCCGTTGATAACATTAATTGATAATAATCAATATCAAGAGGTTATAAGCCATAATGACTACTCGATTATAAAATTTGATGATAAACAAATTAAGTGTAATTTATTAATTATATGTGACGGAGCAAATTCAAAAGTGAGGTCTCATTACTTTGCTAATGAAATTGAGAAACCTTATCAAACTGCTCTTACATTTAATATTAAGCATGAAAAGCCGCATGAAAATTGTGCCATGGAGCATTTTCTGCCGCTTGGTCCTTTTGCTTCGCTGCCTTTAAAAGATCAATATGCTTCATCCGTAATATGGTCAACTTCTTCTGATCAGGCTGCTTTAATTGTTAATTTGCCTGTAGAAGAAGTTAGATTTTTAACTCAAAGAAATGCCGGTGATTCCCTAGGTAAAATTACTATTGATAGTGAGATTAGTAGCTTTCCACTAAAAGCCCGTATAGCAAATAGATATTTTCATAACCGTATAGTGCTTATTGCCGACACTGCCCACACAGTACATCCGCTCGCCGGACAAGGGCTTAATCAGGGCATAAAGGATATAGAGATTTTGAGTATGATAGTTGGTAATAATGGCACATTACAAGAATATCAAAAGCTAAGGCAAGAGGATAATTTTATTATGTATAAGCTGACTGATGAGTTAAATAATATTTTTTCAAATTATTCCAAAAATTTAAGATGTTTAAGACAAATAGGATTTAAGGTGATAAATAATTTTAAACCTGTAAAAAACTTGATTACTAGCTATGCGATGGGGAAGAGGTGAGTGTTTTTTTGTATCATTTCTAGCTAGTTCTGATGTCATTCCCGCGAAAGTGGGAATCCAGTAATCAAGAATCGATAAAAGCATTGTTTGTTTATACTTTTTAAAAGATGGATTCCTGCTTTCATGGGAATGACATAGTAATGTGAAATAACATAGAACATAATTTTATGAGATATGCATGAGTAAAGAAAATTTAAGCAGTAAATCATCTATTAATACTCCTGAAGAAGGAATAAAAAATGCAGCAGAAGATAATAAGCTTAAGTCTTCAATAAATACCCTTGAAAGAGTAGAGCTTTTAGAAGCAGCACAAACAAAAGCTTCTGAGCCTCCACAGGAAACGGCAATCGTAAAATAAGTCGGCAGGGAAAAGAACGCTGCAAGAGGATACGGCACTTTACGGTGCTAGAGTTGCTCGTGCCGCTGCAAGTGGAGTAGCAATCGAAGTGGTACAGGAGGGCAGTAAAGTTATCGCTAGTCCTACTCATATTAGTAGAAGGAGTAATTAACGTTGGAGAAAAAGTAGCAAAAGCTTATGATCCGGTTGATAAACTTCAGCAAGGTGCAAAAATTAAAGAAAAAGGTCCCCCAAGTCCCGGTTTAGCCGATAAGGCATTAAATAAAATCAGGACACTACCCGGTGGTGAAATTGCAGCAAATGTTCTAGAGAAAACATATAAAACATTAGGTAGTAAAGCAGTAAGACGTGCGGCTAGAATTGGCGGCGTTGCAGTATCGTTAGTCCTTAATCCCACTCCCGTCAGGGTTGGGCTTGCTGCACTTTCTTTATCAGCCGTTGCTTACAATGTTGGAAAAGAAACTTTAGAAGTAAAAGAAGATAAGCGTTTAGATAGCAAGAAAAAAACTTTAGAAAATATTAAAGCTAATTATGTGAAGCAAGCAGAGTTAGTAGTGACTACTCGAATAGATAAAGCAAAAGATAGCCCTGAACTTAAAAATTTCTTGGATACTCAATTACCTAAAATTTACCAAGAAAAAGTTGAACCTGAAAAATTAAATACAATTAGAACTAAAGAGATTTTAAAAGCAATATGAGATACTACCTTAGAGACGCGGTATCTTTAGTAGCATAAGTAAGCTCTGTAGGGCGGTATTATAGGTGGTTTGGTAGCAGGTGCTATATTTGGAGGAGGGGGGCTAATGTAATAGGTGAAGGAGATGCTAATTTAGTGCGTATGGAGCGAAAAAAAGATAAAATAAATCAAATAAATAGTTTAAAAACATCAATAGGCAATTATGAAAATAAGAAAGACTTGCTTGAAAAAGAAAGGCAAGCAAAAATAGATACCAAAGCATTAGAAGAATTTTTAACTATACCCCCTAAAATTGATCAATTAAGTGAAGGGCAGTTAAGAGAGCATTTTAATGTAACTAGAGCAAAGGTTGCAGCGAGACCTGAATTTGCTCCTCCTGCTGAAAAAACTAATTTTGAAAAAGTTAAATCGGCAGTAAAAGCAGGAGTCGGTTATTTTGTTGAATCGCAATTTGGTGATTTAAAAGAAATATACGGTAAAAAAGAAGAAACATCTCAATCTTTTATAACTCCAAATGTTAGCAATAAAGTAAAACCTGAGCAACACAACGCTCATGAGCAAGCACAACACATATGCAAGAGAATTTGTCACACGGCAAGGGGGTTCGTTATGGTGCTAGCTCACCATCATCACAATCAACACCGAATGCTTCTAAACACCGTGAATCTTCAAGAGGATTTTAATTGTTAATAAAGACTTATAATTATCTTATAGATTATATCTTGCCGCAGAGATGTTTAAGCGGCGTGGAAATACTAGGGGGAGCGGTGAATTTTGTAGCGATTGTTGGAAGAAGCTAGAGTTTATAGCAATACCCTATTGTAGTATATGTGGACAAAGATTTAGTATAAAAATCTTAGATAACTATCAAGATAAGACGATATTTGCTAAGACCTTTGCTAAGCTTTTATATAATAGATATAGCGAGGATATAAAAGATATTGATTTAATCATACCTGTACCTATGAATAGATTTAAGAGGTTACTACGAATGTATAATCCTGCTCATATTTTAGCTATGGAAATTGCAAAAGTTACCGATAAAATGTTAAAAGCTGATATTTTAACTAAAGCAAAATGGACCAAGTCTCAGACTTTTCTCTCACGAAAACAACACAAAAATAATATAAAGGGTAGTATCTTTAACACAAAGTATAATATTGTAAGTAAAAAAATCTTATTAGTCGATGATGTCGTTACCACTGCTGTTACTATAAATGAATGTGCTAAAATTTTATGACAAGCGGGGGTGGCGTCGGTAAAAGTCTTAAGTGTTGCTATGACATAACGTCATTGCAAGGGGACGTGGTTGTGTGTATCGAAAAACACACTCGATGTCATCCCTTGGCTTGACCACGGGATCCAAAAAATAATAAAAAATTTTAGTATTTTTAACTGGACCCCATGGTCAAGTCACGGGGTGACACAGAAGGTAACTTATGCAAAATGAAATAAAAAAAGTTTGTGTTATCGGTGCGGGAGTAATGGGTTCAGGGATTGCAGCGTTAATTGCTAATTCCTCTTATAAAGTAGTGCTGCTTGATATTATCGCTAAAGATTCCGATGATCCTAATAAAATAGTTAAAACCGCTAAAGAAAATTTGCATAAACAAAAACCTCCACCTTTATCTTTTCCTGATACAGCAAATTTCATTACCATCGGTAATTTAGAATATGATTTAGATTTAATTAAAGAATATGATTTAGCTATTGAAGTTATTGTTGAGAAGTTAGAAATCAAACACCAATTATATAATAAAATTATTCCTTATCTTAAAGAAGATGCAATTATTGCTTCTAATACCTCTACATTACCGCTTAAAAGACTCAAAAAGAGAATTTACCAGATAATATTAAATTTAGATTCGTTATTACGCATTTCTTCAATCCGCCAAGATATATGGAACTGCTTGAGTTAATTATAGACCCTACGATAAAGGCTGAAGTAATAGAAAGAGTATCAGAGTTCTTAACGAAAACGCTTGGTAAAATTATAGTAAAATGTAATGATACGCCTGGTTTTATTGCTAATAGAGTAGGGTGTTTTTTACTTGAATTAGTAGCCCGTAAAGCGATAAGTCAGAATCTTGATGTTGCTAGATAAAGTATTTACTACATGTTTGGGGCTGCCGAGTACCGGAATTTTCGGTTTATATGATCTAATCGGGCATGAAGTAATGAAGTTAATTTCAAGTTCATTACTTGCCTCTCTTCCTGCAAATGATGCTTATCATAAAATATATGTAAAGACCCCTGTTCTTGATCAGATGATAGAGAAGCAGTTAATTGGACGTAAAGGTGATGGTGGATTTTATCGTTTATCGGTATCAAATGGTACAAAGATTAAAGAAGTTATCAATATAAACGACTTATCATATAGTCCTGTTCAAAAAGTAGATATTTCATTTAATAATCTTGATGCGCTTCTTGTAAGTGATTCGGTTTACGGTAAATTTTTTACTGAAATTATCACAGAATTTTATGTTTATTTAGCAAGTCTGGTTCCGTCAGTTACGGATAATATTTATGATATCGATGCTGCTATGAAGTTTGGTTACAGCTGGAAATATGGTCCATTTGAATTATTGACTATATAGCGGCTCAAAACGGTTGGAATGCGGTAATTAAAAATGCCGATTTAATGCATATCCCACTTCCGCAATATTTAGCCAATAAAGAATATCAAAAAATCGATAAACAAAAATTTAATTTTCACAAAGATATTTTGCAAGAAAGTCAAATAGTATTAGAGAATAGCTCGGCAAAATTAATACTTTATCAAGATGTTTTGATTTTTGTTATTACTACAAAAATGAATTGTTTAAATCATGAGGTGTTTTATTTACTACAAGAAGCAGCAAGTAAAGCCGAAAATGGCGGTAAAAATCTTTATATTTATCCGCAAGGAAATAATTTTTCTTTCGGTGCTGATTTAAAACTTCTTCTTTCTTATATTGAAGATAAGAATTTTCACGATCTAGAGAATTTACTAAAGCTGGGACAGCCAAACCATGCTCCACTTAAAATATTCCTCTGTACATGTTATTAGCTGTGGTCTTGGTGTGGCACTTGGAGGTGGATGTGAGCTGTTATTGCACTCAAGCTTTATTATAGGAAATCAAGAACTTAACGCAGGGCTTGTAGAACTTGGTGTTGGTTTAATACCCGGGTGGGGCGGTGTTACCGAAATGTTTGCTCGAAGTAATGGTAATAAAACTAAACTAATTAGAAATATCAGCAATATTATAGAGCAGAATAAAACAAGTTCAGCCGATTACTTTAAAGCAGATTATAATGTAGAGAATATGCACGTAAATATGAACAAGCATTATATTTTAGAGGAAGCTTTAAAAAATTAAACCTATCTAAAAAGATAGTACCGATTCCGCATAAAATTACTTTGCCTAAAATAAATAAATTTAGCAACGGCAATAGATACATCAAAATATAACGATCTACAAAATAAGGTACTTAGCAAATTTCAAGATATTATTGATACACATAATGAAACGAATGAAGAAGAGCTACTTGCCTATGAGCAGGAAATATTTTTAGAACTTGCAAAAGATCCAGAAACTATAGAGAAGCTGAAAGTAATTGTGGGATAAACTCCTACTATATGTCATTCTTGCGGGGCATTGGCGTTGTTGCATGGATCTATGTCATTCCTGCGAAAGCAGGAATCCAGAAAAGTAGTCTTAATATTGACAAAATAAACCTAAAAAAACAAGTTTTTTTAGGTTTTACTGGATTCCCGCTTTCGCGGGAATGACATAGAGAGCATTTACCGGTCCACGCAACAATGCTTCACGGGAATGACATAAAAACCGTGCGGGGTAACGCTACTCCACAATAATATTGCCTATAACACCACGATAGTAAGTTTGAGGGTCGTACATAGCTTCACTGTAAATAGCAGGAGTAGAGAATATGCCCTTATTAACTGCTTTGATTTTATACTGATACGTCATTTTTTGATCAGAAATAGTACCGAAAATCATTACTCTATCATCACGATTATTTATATATATCGGTTTCCATATCATTACTTCCTGCGTGCGTTCTAATATATTTACGTGGTTGTTATCCGGTAAAAGCTCAAAGCCGCCTGCCGGTAATAAATCAAGTAGCACCATATTGCTCAAGGTTTTATCTGAACGCATGGTGATTTCCACCGTAATATTGTCACCTAATTTTACTTTGCTAACCTCTTTATTATTTTCATCGAGATATTTTTTTGTTATTTCTATGCCTTTAACTATCTCTTTATTTTCTGTTAATTGCTTATCATAGCCTGAAGTTAAAAGCTGATAGAAAAAGCCGTTACTTGAGGATGTTAAGTCGATATTCTTATTTTCTACCGACAGCTCAGCAATCATCACTTTATCGCCTGTTAAAGTAACTTCTTTATCTGTAGAGGTTACTTTAATAGTAGCCTCATCTACATTATTTATTTTATCGGCATAGGCAAAGACTTGCCATAATTGCATAGCTTGCGGATAGGCTATTATGGTACTCGTCTAAATATTTTAAAATATTTGCAATATAGCTTGTAGTAATAACGCTGTTTTGCATCAGGATATAAACTGCATATGCCTTTTCTCTTGCTTCATCTAAGGAGTTTATTGATCTGTTAGCCATAATTCTCTAAATAGTAAATACCTTGATTAAATGTATCACTTGGAACGGCTAAATATCTAGTTGCTCCCTCGCTTAAGAAATGCATAGTATTATAAACGGAAATAAATGGATCGGAATCGTCATTAAAATTGTTCCAATATCTAAAGCCACCGTCATAATTTTGACGTTCCGATAAAGTTTGGAATATTTTTGATAATGATTCATCCATTTTTTTACGATCAGTTTTAAGAATCTGAACTAGCTCTTGTTCATTATATAATAAAATATTGGCAAAATTTTGGCTTATTAATTGTTCAGTGCAACCATAAGGATAATTATCTAGGAAATCTTTAAAGCCAGAAATAATAGCTAGCGGTGATTTAGAAGCGGAAATTTGCAGTTTAGCAAATTCAGGATATAAAAATCCCGTAAGATTTTTAAATTAGCCTTGTTGTCTTTAATAGATGCTATAAGAAAAAATCCTGACTGGTTAGAGGATTTTCTAGGTAAACCAGCATATGAAAAATATAACGCTTTATCAGAACAGGAGAAGAAAATAGCAATTAAAATTAAAGATTAAGGACACCTCGCTTAAAATAAACCCGGAGAAAGAACATAGCAAAGATAAAGAAAATGAACCTTTGAAAAAACAGAGACAAAGGAAATTGACTGCTGACACTTCTTCTAGTGAAGCTGAAGCAAAAAATGAACCTAGGCAAAAGATAATTGCTGCTACAGTTTATGACTTTCCCTTTCCTGCAGCACAAATACAGCCTATCATTTCTACAATACAACCAAATGTACCTACTACACTTGGAGGGAATTACAAGCTGAAAAAACGATGCAGTGAAGCAACTTAAAAGTCAAAACTTAGCTTTTGAAAAAACAAAAGCAGACCTTGTTTATGTACAAGAAAATACCATAAAAAATCTTTCAGCAGATGGGTTATACCAGGAGCTGTTAAGACATCCTGATGTGTTAATAGAATTTCTTCAACTTCTTATTTCAGAAAAATAACAGCTAAATAAAGGAAAAGGAGCAAATAGTAAATCTAACGGTATTACTGCAGAAGACAAAGAGAATGCTTATAACACAAAAAATGATACTGAATATCTTTATGAGGCTCGTGATATTAAAACAATCGCTCCGGAATTAATAGATGAAACAAAAACTAATTTGGTAATTTTTTTCCAAGATCAAAATGATCCAGATTATGCAACGAGGAGTGAAAACATAAAAAATATACAAGAGTCATTTCCAAAATTAACCAAAGAAAAGCCTATAATAGGAATTTATCATATACCTGGAGGGATGATAGGACATTAGACAAGCTTTGCTATTTTAAAAGACGAAAATGATCAAGTGGTACTACTTTATAAAGCTTCTATGGGAGGTGATTGTCCAAAAGATATTCAGAAAGCGGCAGAAATGTATTCTAATGGTCAAACTGTAAAACCCATTGTAAATAACTCAAAAGAACAAGGAGGACATTTAACTAATAAGGGCGTTGATGTTAATTGTGGTATATATGCTTTAAAAAATGCCCAAATAATATATCAAAATATTATCAATGATAATAAAAAAATTTTATTGAAAATGTTAAAACTTGGGGATTTTGCCCTTTTACTGAAGCACAAGCAGCAAGAAATGATCAATTTCCTAAAAAATATGTAATTGGTACATATAATCAGTTACTTGATCAGAAGATAGAATCACAGTTAACGAAACACATCTCTGACTACCATAAAGAAGAACTTAAAATGCTTCAAACAATATTAGGCATGGAGAACTGTGAAATATTAGATAGTACATTCTCAACTACTAAATATAATAAAGCCTAAATTATATTTGGACCTTGTAGGAATAAAAGAAAAATCAGGTGAGTATAGCTATAAATATCAAATATCTACTCCTATAAGCAATGCAAAGTCGGTAAAAGAAAAATTAGAGAAAGTTCTTGGTATATCATATGATGAATTAAAAGAGACTAAGCCTTATAGAAGGCGTAAGTTATACTGTAACTCCTGATGAAATTAAAACACTGCTAAAACTAACATCACATATTGAAAAAAAGAATATTGAGGAAATTAAGATAAATTTAAAAGCTGCTTATAAATCTGATGTTGTTAATCTACCAGATGTTCTGAATGTTAATTACGATTCCCTAGAAGAAATAATAGCAGAATATACAATGATTGTATCCCAGCCGACTTCACATGTAAATCCTCTCAATTTATCTTCTCATTTGAGTCCTAGGAATAGTGATAAAGAAACACCGAATCCATATCTTAACACACAAAATAAGGATATAAATTCTCCAGGAGACTCTAATCATCAGTTAAGTCCTAATAGTAGTGATGAGGATATGCAAACTACACCCCCACCTGAATCTAATGAAACGATAGCTGACTTAAAAGCAAAAAATAAAATCCTCCAGCAAAAAAATGAAAACCTAGAAAAAGATAATAACAGCGACGAAGCACTAAGTATAATCCGTAAACCTATAAATTTTTATGATAACATTATGGCAGTCCCTTCACAAAGCCTAAATCCTACTTCTCCCCGTTTTCAACCACTTGGCAGCTCACCTCAAGATACTCTAAGCTCTGTTGCTACTGGATGATGTAGAAAGTGATGAAATGAGCTCTACACCTAACAGTATTGAGGAGTTGCGAAGTAAAAGCTCTAGCGCTTCTCAAGACTTATTATCTAGCAGCAGTAGCGAGGAAGAACTAATATTTAATAGGAACATATTACCTACTGATAAATGAGTCGCCACGTAAAAATTCTAGCATAAATACAAATAAACGCAAACATAGTGCCAGTGAGAATGAAGAGTTAACGCTAAGTGATAGCGAAGATGAGGCACTTAATAGCAGTGTTAAGAAGTAGTTAAGTAAAAAACTTAAAGTAAGCAACTGTGATGAGGTGATGCCCATACTTTTTGATCTAGTCAAAAATTTGAAATTTAGTAATCTTACTCGCGTCGGAAAAGAAAATCTTACTAATTTATTATTACAAGAAGAGCTAAATGTAAATGGAAAATATAATTGAACCGAGCGTTTAGCGGCTGTAAATGATAATAAAGAGTTACTGAATAAGTTTGATAGGGAAGCGGTAATTACGGCAAATATAGATTTGAAAGCAATTGATACAAAAGCAGCTGCAAAAACAGGCTCAGTAGAAATTAGAGCAGAACATAATCATTTAACTGATCATACTAATAACACTAAAGCACTAATCGCTGAAATTCAAGCAGGTACTATTAATAAAAATACGGTAATAGCTATTGAACGTAAGCAATATGGCGAAAATCTCGGTATGAAAGACGTAATTAAAATAACAACTATATTAGAGTATAATGAAAAAAATCCTGATACTCCTATAAAACTACCTGCAGAACTAGAAAATACACCTATATTACAAGATGCTCTTTTATATAAGATAGCTAAAGAAAATAAAATTAAAATTATCAGTTTAGAAGGTAAAAATCTAGAACACTTAAAAGATACACCGCTTTATAATGAGAATCGTGCACAATATATGACGAGCGTAATTAATGAGATTCGTGGTAAAGGATATAATGTAATTGCAAGTGTCGGCTCTAGTCATCTGGTTAATTTAGAGAAAAACTTAGAAAACAGTAAAAAACATGATATAGGGTTTAGTCACATACCTAGAAAAATACTACAGAAAGCTTTAAATATTGGAAGTGCCATTCCAACAGGAATGGTTAACATAAGAGCAAGTACTAAAGGTAATAGTATGGTACAATGGAAAGCTTTAAACGATCAGTCAAAAAGAAACATCTCAACTGGGAGATAACTATATATAGAAGAAAAATCTTTATTTCCTGGGAATAAATGTGTTTCTTTCTTGCTTAAATCTCACTTGGTAAAGCTAAATCCACCTAGCTCAAAATATAGTCCATTCCAGCTTACGGCATTTAACTAAGCCTGTAAGTTCTTTATCCTTTACATATAGGTAATTATGTTTAAGAAGTCAAGATAAGAGCTAACTTTTTGGCTTTTCCTTTTTCTACAAGTCTTTTATAAAAAGGTTTAACTGCAGAATTATATCTTACAGACGTAACAGTTGCCATATATAATGCTGCCCGCATCGTTTTTCTACCACCTTTAGTTTTTGCTAACCTAACACTTAAACCTGAAAAGCTTGATTTTATGCTGCGTCCGCCGTTTGATTCATTCATAAAAGTGAAAGAAATTGAAGAATGGCGCACCCGAGAGGAGTCGAACCCCTAACCTTATGATCCGTAGTCATATACTCTATCCAATTGAGCTACGGGTGCTAAGTTTGAAGTACCTATTTCTAAGCCTTATTTCTTGTTGCTAACATACGAAGAAGTATATATAAAAGCATAGCATTTGTCAAGAAACATAGAGTGTTCCTATGTTTCTCTGAATAATAAAATATAAAAAATTTCAATTAATAATTGAATTATCATATTATATATTGTATATAGAGGTTCATAAATTGATATGAGAAAAAAATGAATAAAATAAAATTAATCATAATTTACTTACTTTGGATTAATATGATTGCACAAGCAGACAATATATCGGAAAGTGCTAAAAAAAATTTAGCGGTAATTAACTCTTTAAATGTTGAGGAAAAGTGGTAGAAAGGTAATGTAATAAATTGTAAGTCGGGAGAAACTTTATTAGAAGAAACAGAAAAATATAACTCTCCTAAGTTAAAGCGTTTGACTCATTTTAGTTGTTTTGCGTATGCTGCTAGTGCAGCCTTGGGGCTTCTAAATCAGTCTCTACTTCCTCATCCTGAAAGCGATAAAGAAATTTATACCTACTTTATCAAATAAGCAAGCTGAGTGGCTTGAAACAGACGGAATAAAGAACGGATGGCATTTTGTTAAAGCAGGAAATCGTGATGATAGTTTTATTCAAGCACAAAAATTTGCTAATCAAGGATATTTTGTTGTATCCGTATATAAAAATGCTAATCCAAAAAGAGCAGGGCATATTGCCGTTGTAGTAACAAGTAGTAAGGATATAGAGAAAATAAAAAATGAAGGACCGGACACGGCTCAAGCCGGTAATATTAATTTTTCCTGTAGCTCTTTGAAAAAGGGTTTTAGGAATAAAAAAGATGCATTTAAAAACAACGAAATAAAATTTTATTATTATAAAATATAACAGATATCAGTAAGGTAACCGGACAGTTTTTATTCTATGTCATTCCCGTGGGGCGTTGCCTGTGTGGATCGATTTCCTGTTGTCATACCGTGGCTTGACCACGGAATCCATAAATATGATAAAAAAATACTAGTATTTTTAACTGGACCCAGCAGGTACAGGCTACGGGGTGACAATGGTGGAATCGATCTACGCAGGTAATGTCTTCCTGCAGCAGCGGGCACCCCCAGTGTTTTAAGTTATTTTTTTGGATACCGTGGTCAAACCACGGTATGACACAGTGGATTTTACTGATTCATGCAATAATGTCTTGCAGGAATGACGCCGATTTATGCAACAACGTCCCTGGTTTGCAGGAATGACATAATCAGCTTTTTTAGAGATTTATGCAACAGCATCTACCCATGAAATTTCTATGCTACCGGCTAGATCCACTTGAGGAGTTTCGTTGTAGCTTGGTAAGTTATCATACACAAGATGAGCTAAGCCGGCTATTCCATTGACTATCCCCTGCTGTATTTTCATAAGCAAATTTTGCTGCTTCTATTCCTGTATAAGTCGTATTTTTTAATAACTCAAATGTGTTCTCCGGCGAATATGCAAGAGCTGCTCCAACACAAATCCCCATAGCGTTGATATTGCTGCTTTTACAAATGTAGGCATAGCCCATCCAAAAGCGTGTCCTGTCATTACTTTACCGGCTACTACTTCAATAAGCACAAGCACCCATAAAAGCACTACCAAGTACTTTATAACCGTAACCGGCTGCTGTAGCAGCAAACGTTGCACAACCTACAGCAGCTTCTGTAGCATTTGCAAAATGAGCTGTAGCATTTGCAAAATGAGCTGTAGCATTAGCAAAATACTCAAATGTTGCTTCAGACACTTTTACTCCTGCATATGTAGTCGAATTATTTACTACTTTTTCAGGTGATATGTTATTAGAAACTGTATTTAAATAGATAGCTAAACATAATTTTTCCCCTTTAAAAATTTTGATTGGATTTAATTTTACCTAAAAAAGTAATAATCAATTAATATATTCTAACTGAATATTATAATACGTTATTGATAGTTCCTTTTTTGTCTTAAGTGCATTACACACTAATAGACTGTCGTATGTCAAGAGAGAATATTAATTATTTCTTAAAAATTAATAAATTTTTTACTACAATACCTAACAATCATATTCTATCATTGACCGTCTATCTCATATGTGGTTATGTCTATACTATTCTAAAAAATATTATATGTAATGATGTTATTTAAAATAAATCCTGAATGGATATTGAATTTTAGAAGTGAAATATTAACTAGCTGGTTTAAAATATTTCCCTTTTTCGCTAGTGATTATTTTTACATTACAATTATTGCGATTGCTTACTGGTTAAATCCAAGAAAGAGATTATTTTTGGATTTAGGCTGGCTTATATCATTTGCAACATTATTGAATGTTATTATTAAAAAGGCTTATTCTATTCCTCGTCCGCCTGCCTAGTACATTACATATGTTACGGATCATTTGGTTTCCCTAGTGGAGATGTACAGGTGGCTACTGTTTTCTTTATGATAATATTTTTATCATTTAATTCAAAAACGTTAAAAATAATATCTATCACAATGATTATTAATATTATGCTTTCACGCCTATATCTCTATATCTTGGAGTACATAGTATATATGATGTTATAGGCGATATGATTTTTGGAGTGTTAATTGTTTTAGTTTATAGAAGTAATTTTATGCAAGCACAAATAAGTAGATGGGAAAATAGTGCTAAATCTTATTATTGTATATTGGCTTTTGTGATAGGTATATGTTTCTTTTTATGGCAAGACAGTCCTTTTCCCTTACTGCTTTTATTACCAATAGGAACTTTATTGGGTTATGGTATCGTATATATTTGTTTTAAATATAATTCTGATTTGATCTTAAATAATGCTCAAAAAACTATAGGTATAATTATTAGTTTCATTCTGTTATTCTTTTTTTATAAAACTTTTCCTATAATAAAAAATTAAACAATATTATTTAATTTTACACTTTTGCTTAAATTTGCTTTATATTTTACTTCCTATGATGCAAAGAGAACTAAAAAATAGATTAAATTAAATTTCTTTCACAAAATCCAATGTACAGATTTACAACTATTCGCATGATAATCTAATATATCAAGTATTGACAAAGTACTTACCTTCTTTATAACATTGAAAATGGTTGTATTATGAGTATCAAACTAGATTCTTACGAACAAGATATTGAAGATAATTTTGAAAAGCAGCAAAAAATTGATGATAGAAGTGAAATAGCTTTGCTTCAAAAATTTGCAAAAGCACATCTTAGTAAAAAAAGATCTGTTACTATTAGGATTGCAGAACATGACATAGAAGCAATAAAAATTAAAGCTTCTAAGCATGGTTTGTCTTATCAGACCTATCTTAATATGCTAATTCATTCAGACGCTACTAAACTCTAAATATTATGACCAAGTATAGATATAATCATGAAAAGAACGTTAAGTTATTGCATGAGCGTGGTATAGGCTTTGCAGAAATAATACAGTCGATTACTGACGGTAATTTATTAGATATTAAATTACATCATAATCAAGAGAAATATAAAGGTCAAAAAATTTTATATGTTCGAATGATTGCGCAAGTATATGCAGTACTTTATATAAAAGGTGATAAAGATGCTATTTTCCTTAACACTTTATTTCCTAGCAGAAAGGCAAAAAAGGAATTTTTAAAAAATAAGAAATAATATATGCGTTTTATAGAAGAATTTATAAATAAAGGATATTTCCATCAATGTACCGATTTGGATCGGTTAACTGCTATAACGAAAGAAACAAAAATAGCTGCGTATATAGGCTTTGACTGTACTGCTACATCACTCCACATCGGTAGTTTAATGCAAATAATGATTCTGCGATTGCTTCAGCAGTACGGGCATAAGCCTATTGTAATTATCGGCGGCGGTACGAGTAAAATCGGTGATCCTACTTGGAAAGACGAAGTGCGCAAAATTTTAAGCAAAGAAGATATAGCTAAAAATGCCGAAGGTATTAAAAAATCTTTGTCGAAGTTTATCAAATTCGGTAACGGTAAAAGTGATGCTATTATGCTGGATAACGCAGAGTGGTTAGATTCGTTCAATTATCTAGATTTTCTACGGGATTTCGGTAGCTATTTCTCGGTAAACCGTATGCTGACTATGGATTCGGTAAAACTAAGGCTTGAGCGTGAGCAGCATTTAAGCTTCTTAGAATTTAACTATATGTTATTGCAAGCCTATGATTTTTACTATTTAAGCAAGCATTACAATTGTAGCTTGCAGCTTGGCGGTAGTGATCAGTGGGGCAATATCGTAATGGGAGCGGATTTAATTCGTAAAATAAGCGGCAAAGAAGTATTCGGTATGACGACACCGCTACTTACGACTAGCTCCGGTGCTAAGATGGGCAAGACTGCTGCGGGAGCGGTATGGCTTAATGAAGATTTGCTAAGCCCGTATGATTATTACCAATATTGGCGTAACTGCGAAGATGCCGACATAGTTAGATTTGCCAAATTATATAGCGAGTTCACTCAAGAAGAGCTTAATAGGTTTGAGAGTTTAGCGGCAGAAGATATTAATGCAGCTAAAAAACAGCTTGCTTATGAGCTAACTAAGCTTTGTCACTCGGAGCAGGCAGCAAAATCAGCTCTAGAAACTGCAGTAAAGATATTTGAAGAAGGACAAATCGATGAGAATTTACCCACCGTTGTTTTAGAGCAGGAAGTATTACAAGCAGGTATTAGTGCATATGAATTATTTCATGAAGCAGGGCTTGCTACTTCTAAATCGGAAGCACGCAAGCTTATAAGAGGGAATGGTGCTAAGATAAATGATAGATTAGTCGAAGATGAAAATATGATAATTAACACTAATTTCTTACTCGATAAAAATGTTATAAAGCTCTCTGCCGGTAAGAAAAGACATATATTGGTTAGGGTTTGAATATTTTTCTAGATTACCATGCTCCCTTCAGTGGCAGCATTATTGTATGGCTCAAATATATTATGTCTAATTGAAACTGCAACTTTCAATTAGACAAATTGTATATTTTCTATCTAATGGGCCCTTATGACATAAGTTAAATTCAAATTTAAACAGTCATGACTAAAATAAGGCTTGATGAATATTTGCTGCAAAAAGGTTTTATAACAGATATTACCATAGCACGAAGTTTGATTATCCAAGGTAAAGTACATAATAAGCATGAGCAGTTAATTAAGCCTGGGATACAGGTTAATATAAATGACACCGACATTAAGGTAAAGCTACCGAAGCATAATTATGTTTCAAGAGGGGCATTAAAATTAATTGCTGCTTTGGATTATTTTAGAATTGATCCCGAAAATTTAGTTTGTATTGATATCGGTAGTAGCACCGGCGGTTTTACGGAAGTGTTACTTGAGCGTAAAGCAAAATTAATTTTTGCCGTAGATGTCGGTTATGGCGAACTTCATCCTAAATTACGCGACAATCCACACATTAAGGTGCTTGAGAAGACTAATGCACGATATTTAACCGATAAACAAATAATAACAAAGCCTGATTTAATTGTTTGCGATGCCAGCTTTATTAGTTTAACTACTATATTACCGACTGCACTAAATTTAGTTAAAGAAGATTGTATGCTTATTGCTTTAATAAAACCGCAGTTTGAGGTCGAAAAGCATGAAGTAGAGCAGGGAGGAATTATTAAAAATCCTCTCTTACATCAAAAAGTATGCGATAAAATCAAAGATTGGCTTGAGAAAGAGCATTATTTTAAAATATTCGGTATAATAGCAAGTCCAATACTAGGAGCTAAGGGGAATCAAGAGTTTTTAATATGCGGAAAAAGAAAAATGTCTATATAAGACTAGTTACTATAATATGTATTTTAAATACATATTATAGTAAAGGTTTATATTATTAAAAAAGGAATAATCATGTCTAGAACAACTATAGTGAAAGAAATAAGAAAAACTGCTGAGCTATTTAAGAATTTTGATATTACTAAATCTTTTTTTATGGAAATTTAGCAACTAAATATGAAGCAGTGGTAAATGAATTTTTTAATAGTAATAGTTTTAATACTGAAAAACCTGAGAAAGGAATACAGCCAAATGCAATGAAAAATTTTTTAAATCTTACCGGCAGTAGTATTCTAAAGGTTTTAAGTGCATATAGCGAAACAGATGAAGTAGATCTTTTAGAAGTGATCCAATCAGCATTAGAGAATGATAATAAATTTAAAAGGGCGGTATCAAAAATTGTTGGTATACATGTAGGGCGTCATATTCCTTCAGAGTTATATCAACCTGTTGCTGAAGAGCTTATATCAAATGTAGATAAGGGTAACAAGCTGGTAACGGAAATATTAAATATAGTAGGAAAGCATTTTGTAAGTGCTGAAAAGAAGCAATATGATGAATTAAAAGCAAAGTATAATATAGAGAGTTTTGAAAGTCATAAAATAAAAATCGAAATAGAAAGTGCTGATAAAAATACGGCAAAAATAAAATTTTATAGACAAAATGAACAAAAAGTAATACCAAACATGGGCAAATTATTACTGTTAAAGTAGGAGAAAAATACAGTGAATTTACAGTTATAAAAACCGGTCATGATGAAGAAGGTCATTATTATGAATGCTTAATAAAGAAAAATCCTAATGGAACTGTAACAAATTATCTATTTGATTCTGAAAATCAGCTGGTAAAAGTACACCCTTCATATATTGAATCGGATATAGAAAACAATAAAGATCTCGTTCTTATCAGCGGCGGGTCGGGAGAAAGCCATTCTATTTCTAGAATTAATAGTATAACAAATGAAGAAAATGTTAAGCTTCCCGCCGTTATGCAGATTATTCACTCTACTAGAAATAAAAACAGTGATACATTTCAATTAGATGCAGCTGTAAAAAAATTAACTGATATTGCAGCAATATGCGATACTGAAATTCACTATGATAAATTTTATACTCAAGATAGTTATAATAATATTAATGAGAACGATAATATAAATTATCATACCGGTAGAATAGCTGAAGAATTTTTATTAGGCCTTTTAAAAGGTAAAACTGATGAAATTTGTGGTCCTCATTCTTTTAACGATCATGTGCAGCATATATTAGAAGCGAAAATGGGGGGTATGTATACTCAGAGATTCATGTAGAAGCATTTTGTTCATCAGGAGGAGACTATGATCCAATCTCTAAGCGGACCAGAGGGATTATCGAGTATTTGCCCTTTTATGAATATGTAGTTTTACAAAAATATAAAGTTAAATATTGCTTATATATTCTAATTAGTGTATTTTCGCTACGGATAAGCATTATAAAAATTATAGAAAGGTGGGTTTATCCCACCTTTTTTGTTATAAATATCAAATATGCAAACTATTGAACAACAAATAACAAACGTAATAGAAGAATCCTTGACGGATATGGGGTTTGAGTTAGTTCTTGTTAAGTTTAAAGGTGTTAACCCTAAAGTAGTCGAGATATTGATTGATAGCTTAAACGGCGAAAAAATATCTGTGGAAGATTGTACTAAAGCAAGTAGGACTATCTCCGCTATTCTAGATGTTGAAGATTTAATAGAAGCTGCATATTCTTTAGAGGTAGCATCAAGCGGTCTTGAACGTCCGTTAGTAAAGTTTGAAAATTATAATAGATTTTTAGAAAGAGAAGTTAAAATCAAACTTAAAGAATTATTGAACGGCAAAACTCGTTATCAGGGTAAAATAATTAAAGCCGAAAATAATAAAATATATTTAAAATGTGAAGAACAAGAAGTACTAATTGATTATGATTTAATTAAAAATGCTAATCTAGTTTTAACTGAAGAAGTATTTAAAAAATTGCTAAAGCAATAAGAGATAATGTATGTCTAATATAGGTAATGTAGAAATTTTACAAATTATAGATTCTGTAGCCCGTGAGAAAGGAATATCAAAAGAAATTTTGATTTCAACGGTTGAACAAGCGGTACAAGCAGCAGGACGAAAAAAATACGGTAATGAATATAATATTAAAGCTCGGATAAATAGGAAAACCGGTGAGATAAATCTTTTAAGGATCTTAAAAATAGTAGAAGATGTAGAAGATTACTTAACGCAAATCTCACTTGAAGAAGCTTTAATAAAGAATCCGGAAGCTAAAATCGGTGATGAGATATATGAATATTTACCGCCGATTGATCATGCTAGAGTATCGGCTCAAGCTGCAAAACAAGTTATAACTCAACGTGTTATAGAAGCTGAACGTGAAAAACAATATCATGACTTTAAAGATAGAAAAGGCGAAATTATAAACGGGATAGTTAAGAGAATAGAATACGGTGATATAATAGTTGACTTGAGTCGCGCTGAAGCAATAATAAAAAAAGATCAATTAATTAAGGGTGAGAATTTTAAACCTAATGATCGTATAAAGGCATATGTACAGGATGTAAGGCAAGAAACAAAAGGACCGCAGATTTTCTTGTCTAGAGTAGATAACCAGATGCTAGTTAAACTATTTAAGCTAGAAGTACCTGAAATTCTTGAAGCTATTATTCAAATAAAATCAGTAGCACGTGATCCCGGTTCAAAAGCAAAAATAGCGGTATTTGCTTCGGATAATAGTATAGATCCCGTAGGCTCATGCGTAGGTATTAGAGGTAATAGAGTAAAAGCCGTAATAAATGAATTAAACGGAGAGAAAATTGATATAGTATTATGGAGTAATGATCTTGCACAGTTTATAGTTAATGCTCTTGCACCGCTTGCACCTGGGGAAATCACAAAAATTTTGATTGATGAGGATAGGCATAAGGTAGAAGTAGTAGTTTCGCAAGAAAATCAAAGTATTGCAATAGGTAGAAGAGGGCAGAATGTTCGTTTAGCTTCTCAGCTTACAGGTTGGAATATCGATATAATGACCGAAGAGCAAGAATCAAAAAGAAGAAATGAAGAGTTCTTAACTTCTACGGAATTATTTATGGAAGCTTTAGATGTTGAAGAAGTTATAGGTCAGCTTTTATCGGTAACGGGATTTAATTCAGTAGAACAAATTGCTAGTAGTGAGATTAGTACTTTAACAAGAATCGAAGGCTTTGAGGAAGAACTTGCCGTAGAGATTAAAAATCGAGCTATTAATTACGTCGACCTTAAGAATGAAAAGATTATCAAAAAGCTAGAGGATCTAGGAGTTGAGCAAGAATTAATAGATATATTAGAATTATCGCTTGAATTAATATTAAAATTTGCCGAATATGGTATAAAGACCATAGAAGATTTAGGAGAGATGAGCGTAAATGAATTTAAAAATTTAGCTCCAAATTCTAATATAACGGACGAAAATATTAAATTGCTGATTAAAACTGCTAGACAGCATGGTGAATTGAAGGATAGTTAGTGGGTTGAATGTAGGGTGTATGTCATTCCTGCGAAAGCAGGCATCCAGAATAAATAGCTTAGTAAATTAGGGCGTCCTTGAAAAATAAACCTATAAAAACAAGTTTTTTTATAAATTTTAGTGGATTCCCGCTTTCGCGGGAATGACATAAACGAGCCATGCGAGCAACGCCGCTTTTAGCTAGGAATGACATAATCAAGTAGTAGACGGAAAAAACAGAAACACAAAGGTTTTAAATATGACGGATAACCAGGAAATCAAACCCAAAAAGTTGACACTTGGCAATTCAAAATTATCGCTTAGTAAGTCTTTTGACTCTCTTACAGGAGCTCAAAGCTTTGTTAATGCTAAATCTAAAACGCTAGTAGAAGTTAGAAAAAGCTCTACCGGTAGTGCTACTACCCTTTCATTAAATAAAGAAAGGAATAGCTTAGATCAAACTGTTATTGATGCTAATAAGGAAGAATTTAACAGACGTTTATCTATTCTTAAAAAAGCTGCTGAGCAATCTAAATTAAATGACCCTTCAAAAATAAGCACTTTAAGTAAACTTGCAAGTATTAACCAGTCTGCTAACTCAAAAATAGAACTGCTAGAAACTGATAAAGAAGTTGAACAAAAACAGCAAAATACCGAAGAAAATAAAGTAGAAGTTAGTGCTAAAATCGTTCAAGATGATGAAGATATACCGTCACAAATACCTAAAAAGAAAGAAGAAACTTTTGTAAAGTCTCCTTTAGTAGGAATGCGAACACGTTACGGTATAGAATCAGAGAAAGAATTAGATAAAACAGCAGATAGTAAAATAGTCGCACCAAAAATTAAGCTAGAAGAGCCAAAAAAATTCAAAAAAGCCGATCTTTTCAATATGCTTAGCGACGACGAAAGCGGCAGCGGTAGAACTAGAAGTCTTGCTTCTATAAAAAGAGCTAGAGAAAAAGAAAAGCGTCAATTAGTATCACAAGCACCTGAGAAAGTATATAGAGAAGTGACGATCCCGGAAGTTATCGGAGTCGGCGATCTTGCAAATGCTATGTCTGAAAGAGTGGCTGATGTAATTAAAGAATTAATGAAACTCGGTATTCTTGCAAATGCTAGCCAAACAATAGATGCCGATACGGCAGAACTAGTTGCAACAAATTTAGGGCATACGGTAAAAAGAGTCCAAGAGTCAGATGTTGAAAATGTTTTAATTAGTGATGATAAGGTTGAGGATTTAAGAACGCGTGCTCCGGTTGTGACGGTAATGGGTCATGTCAATCATGGTAAAACCTCATTGCTTGACGCTCTTAAGTCTACAGATATTGCTGCAGGTGAGCTAGGCGGAATTACACAACATATTGGGGCTTATAGAGTAACTCTTGCAGACGGTAGAGCAATTACTTTTATTGATACTCCGGGGCATGAAGCTTTTTCGGAAATGCGGTCAAGAGGTGCTAAAGTAACAGATATAGTTATTATAGTGGTCGCAGCAGATGATGGAATCAAAACGCAAACGGTTGAGGCAATTAATCATGCGAAAGCAGCGGGCGTTCCTATAATTGTAGCTATTAATAAGATTGATAAGCCTGATATTGATATTGAGCGTGTAAAGAACGAATTATATGTCCACGAAATTATCGGCGAAGAGGCAGGTGGTGACGTTATGGTTATTCCTATCTCGGTACTAAAGAAAATTAACTTAGATAAACTTGAAGAAGCAATTTTATTAATTGCAGAAATGCAGGATTTAAAGGCAAATCCTTTCGGTTCAGCTGCCGGTGTTGTAATCGAGTCAAAAATTGAACAAGGAAGAGGAACGCTAACCACTATATTAGTTCAGCGAGGTACTTTAAGAAACAGTGATATTATAATAGCTGGTACTTCTTACGGTAAAGTTAAAAAGATGACTAATGATAAGGGACTAGAAATAGTAGAAGCAACTCCTTCTGTTCCTGTAGAAATTCAGGGTTTAAATGAAGTGCCTTTTGCCGGTGATAAATTTAACATAGTACAAAATGAGAAACAAGCAAAAGATATAGCCGAATATAGAATGCGTCTTGCTAAAGAAAAAAAAATATCTATTGCACCGTGTTCAAGTTTAGAAGATTTGTTTTTAAAAGCTTCCGGTAATAGTAAAATTAAGGAATTACCTTTAATTATTAAAGGTGATGTTCAAGGGTCGGTTGAAGCTATTTCAGGTAGCTTATTAAAATTACCGAATGATGAGATAAAGCTTCGTATACTTCATAGCGGCGTAGGTCCGATAACGGAATCCGATGTATCTCTTGCACATGCTTCTTCAGCTATTATTGTCGGCTTTAACGTTAGAGCAGGGGCAAATGCCTTAACTGCCGCAGAAAAAGAAAAAGTCGATATTCGATATTATAGTATAATATATCATTTAATTGATGATATAAAAGCCATTATGAGCGGTATGCTTGATCCGATCATTAGAGAGCAGTATATCGGAAGCGCAGAAATTAGACAAATATTTAATATTACCAAAGTCGGCAAAATCGCTGGTAGCTATGTAACTAAAGGGATTATTAAGAAAGGAGCGGGCGTACGCTTATTACGTGATAATGTAGTCATTCATGAAGGAAAACTCAAAACTTTAAAACGCTTTAAAGATGAAGTTAAAGAAGTTAGAGAAGGATATGAGTGTGGTATAGCATTTGAAAATTACGAAGATATTAGAGAAGGAGATACAGTTGAAATTTTTGAGCTAATTCAAGAACAAAGACAATTATAATATACTCGTTGAACTTCAAAAATTGGCTACATTATCATACAAGTACTGCGGCGTTGTTGCATGGATACTACTAAATCGTCATTGCGAGTAGTCGTAGACTGCATGGCAATCTCATGAAATAATAACAAACTCCTGAGATTGCTTAGTCAATTACTTCGTAATTTCCTCGCAATGACGAAAAGTTAGAACCACGCAACAACGCCCTGCTTTCGCGGGCATGACATTCAATAGAATATCCCTTTTGGATAAATTAATCAATTTTAAGTAAAATATAATAAAAAGTTAATAATTATTAGCCTTTATCTTGACCTCCTCATAATTTCTATTATAATTCAATGCTGATTATTATAAATCAGAAATGAGGAAGAATTATGGCCATAACATCAATTTTTAATAAGTTACAAAATTTAATCCCACATAATACCTATCCAAAGTTAGCCTCCTATCTTGCTAACGATGAATTTGAGTTTATAACTTCTCCAAAGCAAACTACTAGTCAAGAAGAACATACTGATTTTTTAGCAGCGTTAGATAGTTCAATTAAGCAGTATGACGAAAAAAGTGCAAGATGTAATAAAAAAATAGTAGAAGCTCAAACTAAATATCCTTTTTTAAATTCTAAAATAATCTTCCAAGAAGCAGTAAAAGGTCAGTCGGATACTCTAGGCATCTCTCAAATCAGATTTACAGATATTTTAAATGAGCTTGATGGTAGTGAAAAAGTAACTAACACACCTGAAAGTAAAGGTTTTTTCAGTATATTTAGTTCATCATTAAAAACAGTTTATGATTTTGGAGTAAAGAGTTTTAATATTATAAAAAATACATCTAGTATTCTTTCTTCTAAAGTTGCTGAAACTTTTAATTTTGTGAGTAATTTAAATAATAACGCTGAAGAAACATTTAATCTCTTAGATCAAAATGAGCTTGATGGTAGTGAAAAAGTAACTAACACACCTGAAAGTAAAGGTTTTTTCAGTATATTTAGTTCATCATTAAAAACAGTTTATGATTTTGGAGTAAAGAGTTTTAATATTATAAAAAATACATCTAGTATTCTTTCTTCTAAAGTTGCTGAAACTTTTAATTTTGTGAGTAATTTAAATAATAACGCTGAAGAAACATTTAATCTCTTAGATCAACTTGAAACTCTTTCTGATAATGAGTTAGTAGAAGAAATTTTAAACACGTCTGAAAATGCATTAGATGAAGTTTTTGAAAAGATGACATATAAAAAATTGGCAGAATTAATTAATAATATTTCCGATGAACAAGCACAAAAATTAGTTAATTATATTTTGCCGGAGCATTTTGAAAAATTAATGAAATTTATTCCATTAGATAAATTAAATACATATATAGATACTACCCTTTCTTTAGAAGCGCTTACCGAGCAGGAACTAAAAAAAATATCAGATGAGGATATTTCTGATGAACAGCTTGAAAATATAATTATTTTAGCAGGAGAAGAAAAACTTGCAGAAAATTTTGATATTATTCCAAATAAAAATTTAGTAAGAATCATGAGTAATATTTCAAATGATAAGCTAGCAACAATAATTTCGCACGCCTCAGATGAAAGTCTAGTAAGAATCATTGATATTGTTAACTCGGATAATCATGATTTATCGAAATCATTAGTTGAGCAAATAATAGCCTTAATACACGACAAGAAGTGTGTAAAGCAAGAATCAGGTGCAGTATCTGATAGTGATTCCGGATTCTCTGATTGTGAAGATGAAATAGAAGTATCAGACAATCAAGTAGAACACGCTAATAGTGATTTTACTATGAAGTTATCAGGTGAGAAATTATCTTATAATTATTTTGGAGTCTTTAATTATGAAGATGATGTAGTATACGTATAATAAAGCTCTTATGTCATTTCGTTGATTACAGGAATCCAGTAAATGGATTCCTACTTTTAACTAAGAATGGCATAATTGATTGCGATTTTAGCATCAGGAGGGCGTATGTATAGTGGCTCGATAGAGCTATTTAATTTTACATCGCTCGACAATCTACTAGCAATATATCTACAGGTAACCCAAGCTTTAACTCGTGCAAAACGTGGCAAGGTTATTATATTCGGCAAAGGCATAATTTGGTGATATATAAATTCAAGTCCGCTACCGCAACAAACTATATTCCCTTTCTCATTTGTAAGCAGTTTTATAGCATATTCGAAATCTATCAATAACGGCTCTTCTATTTGTCCTGATTTATGAAAAACTTGCATATAAAGCTGTGAGCGATAAGCGTTTAAAAAGACATATATTTTATCATAATCTTTAACTTGAGTTATGGCTCTAAAATAAGCATATTCAAAATTGCTAACCGCTACTGCTTTAATATTCTCCTTGGAAAATAATATACCTTTAGCACTAGCAAGTCCTATTCTAATGCCGGTAAAGCTACCGGGTCCGTTAGTTACCGCTAAATAATCTAAATCATCATATGAACATTTAGCTAATTTCATCACGTCTTCTATCATCGGCATTAGATTTTCTGCTTGCATAGAAGGACGTAATTCTTCTATACATGCAAGGATATTCTCATTTTCGGATATTGCTACCGATGCAGTATTATTGGCTGTGTCAAATGCTAGTATTTTCATAGATTATTATTTGAATAAGTCACTATGTGTACTGGTATGTATATAGTGTACCGGGAAATTTTTGAAAAGCTCTTATGTCATTCCTGCGCAAGCAGGAATCCAGGCTAAAAAAATCTTGATTTTAAAGATTTTTTTATTATATTACTTTCTTCTTGAGTAAAGCTTCTTAGAAGCTTTACTCAACTGGATTCCCGCTTTCGCGGGAATGATATGGAACAAAATATAGTAGAGGTTTGCAGAATCATATTAAATTAAGCTTTTTATACATTTCTTTATACGCAGAATATTTATTAATATTTTAACCTTTTGCTGATTCTTCTAATATTTTTATTGATTCTGCATTTAATGCTTTTTCCTGTTCTATTTTATGATATATCGCTTTTCTTACAAAATTCATAATAGTATCATTTTTATGTGCAGTGTGAACTTTAAGAAAATGATGTAATTCGTTTGGTATATCTATGCTTAGTCTAGTCATATTACATACTTATTTAAGTAATTACTTAAGTAAGTATATCATAAAATAAGAAAAATAAAAGTAAAAATATAGTCTCTAAAAATTATTTAAAGTATATTCAATAAAAGTTTGGCGTGCTTCAACCTGTCTATTATTATGAAATAAATATCTATTAAAAAAATAGTTTGTTAGAGCTAAAGCTTGCCGTTTTTCTTCTAATGTAATCTCACTATTATCTGAAAGTAAAAATCTTGGTAACATCAATAATTTATCTTTATAAGGTTTTCCTACTTCATATGATAATGCTCTAGCTGATTTAGGTGATACATAGATTAAATCAGTTGTAACATGGCTCACGCCGCACTTGGTAAGATCAAGCTTATAACCCGTCTCGGCAAGTAAAGCTAGCTCAAAATTAATATAATCACGAAAACAAAAATTCTTTGATAAATTATCTAAATAGTTAATTAGAAATGAAAAAAATTTAGAATGTTCTTCTCTTTCATGAAATAACTCTTTGATTAAAGATATAATGGAATTAAAGGCATATAATTTAGCTTTATTTGTGATAAAATAACCGGTGTAAGATTTAATGAGTTCACATTTAGCCATGCCAATATGTTCATGTAATCTTGCCTGCCAAAGAAAATCTATAATATTCCCTTCTTGATATATAAATTTACTTTTTCTAGAAAATTCTTTTACAACTCCCGAATATAAACCATGACTTTTAGTAAAAACCGTAATAATAAATGTATTTTCTTTCAAAGGTTTTTTAGCAATTATTACTCCTATATCTTTGATATTCATGGTTTTTTTTATTAAATTTTCGTCATTACGAGGAAATGTAGGCTTTGTTGCATGGATAGGTTTATCTGTCATTGCAAGGAAAATTACGGAGTAATTGACGAAGCAGACCAGTTAAAAATGCTAATTTTTAGCATTTTTTTAATTATTTTCTGGATTGCCGTGCTCCTTTCAGTCGCTCGCAATGACGGTTTGATATCCGTACAACAACCCCCTAGCTTCCTCAGAATTCCCTGTATATGATATATTCTTATACCCTAGTTTGATTGCAGTAAATAAAGCGGCGTGATCCTCTCCTACATTTACGGTAAGATCTAAAACTTTTTCCGGAAATTCTTTACTTAGAGTTTTAAACATGTAATCAATTGTTAGCATACCGTAATATTTTACGCTAGAGGCATGATTTGTTAATATCAGCTGCTCTTCTACACTAGATAAAAAATTACGTGCTTCTTCCAAATTTCTTATTTCATAAACTATACTCATTTAATTATCTCTTTTAGGTCCTTTAAATGTGAGACGGAAGATATAAAGTCATACGTTAAATTTTCAAATTTAGAGCAGATAATCTTATTAAATCCAAGTTTTACGGCTTCTTTTATTCTTGTTCCTGCTTTTGCGGTTTTTCTTATTTCACCCGATAAGCTTATTTCGCCGAAAAAGACGCTATGTTCGGGTACAGGTTTGCCGGTTGCAGCAGATATTAAGCTTGCTGTTACTGCTAAATCAGAGGCAGGATCGGCAATTTTAAGTCCCCCTGCAATGCTTAAATATACCTCATAATTAGCAAGATTAAGTCCTATCCTACTACTAAGCACGGCAAGTATCATTGATAACCTATTAGCATCCCAGCCCACCGCAGAGCGTCTAGGAGTTACCATATTTGAGGGTACTATAAGGGCTTGTACTTCCATAAGTAACGGTCTTGAACCTTCGATTCCTGCAAAAATAGACGTACCTATAACGTTCTGTTCTCGCTTCATTAAAAATAGTTCAGACGGATTTGTTACTTCAATAAGCCCGCTGCCGCTCATCTCAAATACTCCTATTTCACCCACACTGCCAAAACGATTTTTATATGAGCGTAAAATACGGAAATGATTATTATGATCTCCCTCAAAATATAGTACGGTATCAACTAAATGTTCAAGTATCTTAGGACCTGCTAGTTGTCCGTCTTTAGTGACGTGACAGCTTAATAAAATAATTATATTGTTTTGCTTAGCATAATTAACAAGCTCATTTGCACATGTACGAATTTGCGAAACAGTGCCTGGAGGCGATGATAATTCTTTTGTGGTAATTGTTTGAATAGAATCAATCACTATTAAATCAATATTATTTTTATTAACTTCTATACTCGCAATAATATCTTCCAAATTAGTAGCTGCTAAAATATCGGTATTATAGTTAGTTAGGTTTAGCCTTATGGCTCTTAATTTTATTTGGTCTAACGATTCTTCGCCCGTTATATATAAGCAATTCATCTTTGATACAAAGTTACTTGCTGCTAGCTGTAGTAACAAAGTAGATTTGCCTATACCAGGGTCTCCTCCTATTAATATAGCAGAACCAAGCACTAAACCGCCGCCTAGTACTCTATTTAATTCATCTATAGGGGTAGGGATGCGTAACTGCTCGGTTACATGCCCTGAAAGCTTATCGAAGTCTTGCTTGCTACCGACTTTAACAATTGCTTGATTTGCACTTACTATCTCTTCGACAATACTACCCCATACACCGCAATCAAAGCACTGCCCTGACCATTTAGGACTAATATTTCCACAGTTAGAACATATGTAATGCTTTTTGGTCATGTTTGTTTTTTAATGTCTTGTTACGCGGTTCTATGTCATTCCCACGAAAGCGGGAATCCAGAAAAAATAACCTTAATACAGGTACAAAATTACATACTATTAATAAAATAAAAATATAAAAACAAGTTTTTATATTTTATATGTTTTGCTGGATTCCCGCCTTTGCGGGAATGACGGTAAAGCTCAAAACCAACAGCTTACTCTTACCATATAGTTTTTCACGTATAATTTCAATATTTTCATCTAAAACATAATCATCTGTTTTAGCCATCTCAATAACTATAATAGTACCGTCTTTGAGCCAATTATTTTTTATCAGCAGTTTCATTACTTTAGGCACTATATTTTTATGATAAGGGGGGTCTATAAAGACAAGATCAAATGATTTATTAGACATCTTCCCAAACTTCGCTTCTAGAGGTAATTTAGACGTCGATCCGGTACTCGCATCCTCACGTACTAGTGTGTACGCTGCGGTGCTGCGTTCCGTGTCTCCTTTAGCTCCCTCTCTATAAGCTGGTTTAAAAAGATGTCTAGTAGCTTTCGGTAGATTTAAAGCATTAATATTAACGAAATTAACATTATTTTCAATGTTTAGAGATTTAGCAAATCCTTCTGCTATTTTTAATGAGGATGTATCAATATCAATTAAGGTAGCAAAACCTGCTCCTCTTGATAGGCTCTCAAAAGCAAGGCTACCGCTACCGGCAAATAAATCGAGAATGTGAGTATTTTCGTTAAATAATTTATTACCGGTAAACTCACCGGAGGTTAATATACTAAATATTGCCTCTTTGAGCTTACCGGTAGAAGGTCGATATTTGATATTTTTAGCGGTAGGTATAATTTGGTTTCTATATTTACCGGATATTATTTTTAACACTTATTTAGTTATATGCTTCTTTTGTTAAGCGTAATTTTTTTTCGTCTTTTATTTTTGTGGCAAATCCTTTGCCTTGAGTGTTAGGCTTAAATTTTGCTGCGAATGTATTAGATTTTGCTTGTTGTTTTTCTACAGTTTTATCTTTCTTTTCTTTTATTTCTACTTTTGGCGTTACTTGGTTTAAATTATTTTGTGCTTGTTTTAAAAGATCTTGTTCTTTAGCTTTATCAATATTATTATTTACATTATTTAAATTTTCTTCCCTTTCTTTAGATTTTTCTGCCTCAGATTTTTGTCTTGCTTGTTGTTTTTCTGTTACTAATTCATCAATATTTTCAGGAGGCGGTGAGATATATTTATCTATACTACTAGTTAAGTTTTCAAATGACTTCTGAAGATTGCGTAAAGGTTTTTGAGTGAGTTTATAAGTTCCGGTAGCGACTAGCCCTCCGGCCAAAATACCTGCTCCTAGAATGACAGCTTTAGTAGTAAGGGCCGTGCCGGTGACCAATAACACAGGCATTGCTACGAAAGGTGCAGCTGCTACTGCAAGACCCGCTACTACGGCAAGTCCTACTAAAAATTTTTTACTTGCTAAAAAATTTGTTACGCGGCTAATTCCTGATGTAGTACTTTTAGCAAGTTTTGTACAAAGCTGTCCTACTCCGGTTTTCAGAAACCAACCGCTTTTCTCTCTTGCATGAATTTTATCTTGTAATTTAGCATGTTCGTTAACATTGACAGATGTTTTTTTACCGTCTTTATCTTGATGATCTAAATTCCCTTTAGCCTCACCTTTAGTATCATGCATCTTTGTAGCATCGTTGATTTTTGCTTTATCAAAATCTGCTCCTTCTTTATTAATTCCAGCTAGATTTGCTGCTTTTAGATTCGTTTGTTTTAGATTTGCTTCTTTAAATATAGCCTCGGCTGCTTCCACTGCTTGCATATCGGCATTTTCCAACACTGCTTTAGTGAAATCGGCTTTAGTAAGATCGGCACGCTGCATAATTGCATTTTTAAGGTTAGCTTCCTTAGCATTAATATTTTTAGCAATAGCATCCGAAATATTTAATCCTTCGGCTTCTGCTTTTTCTAAAGTAGCATTACTTAACTTAGCAAATTGTGCAGTTGCATTAGTAAGCGTAGCGTTTGTAAGATCGGCATATTCAAGATTTGCTTTATCAAGCTGTGTTTTTGTTAAATCAGCGTTCTTAAGTTTAACACGCTGCATTATAGCTTCTCTTAAGTCAGCTTCTTTTAAAGATAGTATATTTTCAAATTCAGCATCGCTAAAATAGGCATTTCTTGCAGTTATGCCTTGCATGTTACATTGCTCTTTAAATTTTGCTTCTAATGCATGTGTTTTATTCATAAAAACATTTTCAAGATCAGTAGAAACGATATTTGCTTGATCTAGAAGTGCATTATTTAAAAC
This sequence comes from Candidatus Rickettsia tasmaniensis, assembly GCF_036857515.1. Lineage (NCBI taxonomy): Bacteria > Pseudomonadati > Pseudomonadota > Alphaproteobacteria > Rickettsiales > Rickettsiaceae > Rickettsia > Candidatus Rickettsia tasmaniensis. The sequence goes on from NZ_JAQCNX010000022.1 coordinate 31,916, forward strand.
TACCCCCTGCATTTGAACTCTTTGCATATCTGCATAAGCAAGCGATATACCGGTAAGATTAGAATTTTTCCATTCTGAATCTTTAATAATTAACTTTTCGGCATCGGCATTAACCATCATAACCGCATTAAATTTGCTATTTGTTACCTCTACTTCAGATAAATCTACTTTAGGCATGTAAGCTCTCGACATATCACTATTTTCAATTTTGCTCTTTTTAAGATCAGCAAAAAGAAATCCTGCGTTACGAGCCGTAACATTTTGAAAAACGGCATTTTGTAAATTAGCTCCTTCAAAATTAGTAAAATCTAAATTACAATTTGAGATTTTAATATTCTCTAAGTTGGCTGAAGCAAATAATGTATTCTTCAGATTAAGATTAGTAAGAGTTTTACCTGATAAATTAATCGCTGAAAGATCAGGAACTATATTTAAATCTTCTGAAAGATTTTTTTGCTTCCTAACAAGTTCGGTAAGAGATAATTTTGTATTGGATTGTTTTGCTGCTTCAGCTAAATATAGATCAAATTCGGCAGAAGTTAATTTTATATATTCTTTCGGTATATCTCGCTCTTTGGCAGTCGAACCTATAATATATGATGGGTCTAGTTTTATTTGTATTTCTTCGTCTTTTAACTGCTCAAAAATACCATCTAAACCCTTACCGCAGAACATTCTAAGATTATCTAAAGCATATACTTCAGTTTCTAATTTGTTTACTTCATGCTGTAACTTGTTGATTTTTTCTAGTTTGTTTTGTCGGTTTCTAGTAATAGTTTCTGCACTATTCCAAAAAGCATTTAAAAGATTGGTAGTAATCCCAGGATTATCTAAATTTTGCTTTAGAGTTTCTAACTCTTCTTGCTTAGTCTTTAGCTCTTTTGATTTGATTTCCCATAAAGTTTTTTCGTCTTCTCCAGCCAAAATATATTTCTTTGTCTTCGTAGCTTCATCTATAACTATTTCTTTGATATATTCTTTTTCTAAATCTTTATCTATATATTGATTTAATCTTTCAAGATCTGAAAAAGATAGTTTTATATCTCGTATTTTATCTTTGAGATTGGGGATTTTATAGTTATTATAATCATAATCTTTATAATTAAAATCTGTATAATGAAGATTTGCTCCTCTAAAGTCGGTACCGATAAATGTACAATCATTAAATTTTACATTTGTTAAATCTGAATCACATAATATGGTATTTGTTAAGTCACAATTATTAAATACGGCATCTGTTAGTATTGTACCTTGAAAATTAGCATTGGCTAAATCTGCGTTAATTTCCATATTTTCTAAACTAGTAATGATAATTTTATCATTATCTTCAGCGAAATATTTATTTTTGATAAAATCATTTAGCAAGACACTAGGGTTATCTTTTATATAACCAAGGTAATCGTTTAGGTCTTTTTCTTCACATTTATATATATTAAGATTTGTCATATGTATTCTATATGATTAGTTAAAATGTATTAATAATAACACATTACTAATTATTTTTCCAGTATCTTATTATTTATTTCTTTATAATCTCCGGGTTTTAGATTATCTATTGTAAAACTACCATATTGAATCCTAATTAATTTGTTAACTTTTAGTCCAAAATACTTGAATATTCTTCTAATTTCACGATTTTTTCCTTCAAATAAAACTACTTCAAACCAAGAATTAGTCTTATTTTTCTTAAGTAATTTTATCGAATGAGGGTTATAAAATATCCGGTCAATTTCTAAATTTTTATAATTGCTTTTTAGTAGAATATCAGACTTCCCATACGCCCTAACATGATATACTCGCTTTAACCTACTTGAGGGGAGCTCAAACTGACGTGCTAAATCACCGCTATTAGTTAGTAATAATAAACCTTCGCTATTTAAATCCAGCCTACCTATTGAAATAACACGAGGTAAACCGGTTAGCTGTTCAAACACCGTTTTACGAGATAAAGGATCTTTATGAGTGGTAATTAAACCAACAGGTTTGTAATAAATCCAAAGCCTTGGTTTGTGTATATTATTGATTAATGTGCCTGATACTTCAATTTGATTACTAATATCAACATTTGTAGCCGGTGATAAAATTGTAACGCCGTCTACTTTTACCTGTCCTTCAACTATCAGCTTTTCAGCATCACGCCTAGAACAAACTCCTGCATTACTAATTACTTTAGCTAATCTATGCATTTTTAAATATAGTAAATTTCAATAGACCTCTTCCCAAGCGTCGCTTCTAGAGGTAATTTATACGTCGATCCGGTACTCGTATCTTCACGTATTTCTATATACGCTGTGGTGCTGTGTTCCGTGTCTTCTTTAAATTCCTATCTATAAGCTAGTTTGGGAAGAGGTCTAATAAGAATATATAAAAATACCCTTAAAAAGCAATATTAATAATTTTACATAAATTATTAATATAATTATACTATACCGCTACATATGTTTTAACAAAATTATACGAATGTTAATTTTACTTATCAAAACTTTTTATTCTTTAAAATTCTTATCTTCTTTTTTTAGCTGATTTTCTTTTTAGCAAAAATTAAGTCCTTTGCTTTAATCTAAACTTCATTAAATTATGCAAAAACTTATTGGTTCAATCCTGTTAATTTCAGGTACTTGTATAGGTAGCGGTATGATAGCACTACCCATGGTATTAGCAAAATTAGGTATAATACCTAGTATAATATTGATGTTTATAATTTGGTTTATAATGTATTATACTTCTTTAATTAACCTAGAGATTAATCTTCAAGCGGGTAAAGGCTTAACACCTGGGCATTGGGAAAATATTTTTCAGGACATACTGCTCAAATCATCGGTACGGTAAGCCTTAAGCTCCTTTCATATGCTTTACTTGCAGTATTTATATACGGAGGCTCTTCAATATTACAGTAGCTTTAAATACAAGTATAACTTATATAGGAGCATGGTGTATTATTATTACCTCTAAAGTTAGTAGATTATATAAATCGGGTACTATTTAATCGGATTGCTTATAATAATTGCAATTTTAGTTATTGGACTTGTTTCTATGATTCAGTGGGATAATTTACTGTTATTCTCACCAAATTATAAAGAAATATCTATATGGGGTGTAGTCACTCTGGTAGTTTTTACTTCATTTGGTTTCCAAGTAATCTTCCATACCTTAACTAATTATTGTAACAAAAATGCTAAAGACGGCGTTTTTATTTGGAAGCTTAATTCCTGCAATAGTATATATAATTTGGACTTGTAGTATTCTTATTGTAGCACATCATAATAATCCAACATTTTATCAACAAATGATTACCAGTAATGTAGAAGTCGGAGATTTAAGTAATATAGCAAAATGGCCGTCCGTACAATTATTAGTTTGGATAATTTTAACTCTTGCTATCGTTACATCAATACTCGGAGTAGGAGTAGGGCTATGTGATTCCCTTAAAACTATGTTTATGAATTCGATACCGAATGTAGTAATGCGTAATATGACCGCTTCTATCGTTACTATATTACCAGCTTATATTGTAGCAGTAGTAGTACCTAATGCTTTTATTATAATTTTAGGATTTGCTGGTATGATTCTTGTAATTATTGCAATTTTATTACCGGTTTATCTGTTATATAAAGCAAAGATAAATAATTTATTATCTTGAATTACAAAAACAATATCTAATTATTATATGCGTAATCGTCGAAATGCTTATAAATGGGCTATGAACTTGTTAATATAGTAACTAAATAATAAGGCTATTTATTATTTATAAATATACTAATAATATTGAAAAATAGGAATTTTGTAAATATAAATATTATGATAATAGGAAATAATATAGAAACAATCAAATATGTAGGAAATAACGGGCAAATATCCCTGGGGAAGAAATATGCAGGAAAACAGATACAAGTTTTAACCTTAAGTGACGGTACTATAATAATAAAGCCTGGTAAGTTCATTCCTGATAATAAGATGTGGCTTTATAGGAACAATAATAACGAGATGCTTGATAAAGCAATAGGATGGACAGAAAAAAATAAAAGATAAACATCGTCATTGCGAGGAAGGTATGAAGTAACTGACGAAGCAATCTCGGGAAAAATTCCTGAGATTGCCACGCTCACTAACGTTTGCTTGCAATGACGATTTGGTATCCACGCAATAATGACGTAAAGCAATTCTGAGTTAATTAGAGTTAAAAGTTCTTGTCTCCAAATTACCAAATTTAGAAAATTGACTATCATAATAAAGCGGAACATTTCCAACTGGTCCATTACGATGTTTTGCAACAATTATATCGGCAATATTATATACTTTGTTGAGCTTATCTAACCATTCAGCATGTTTAGCATCGCCTGCTGCCGGTTCTTTTCTAGTTAAATAATATTCTTCACGATAAATAAACATTACTATATCAGCATCCTGTTCTATAGTTCCCGATTCTCGAAGATCGGATAGCATAGGTTTTTTATCCTCACGTAGTTCTACCGCTCTTGAAAGCTGAGATAACGCAATAACCGGAATATTTAACTCTTTTGCTATTGCTTTTAAACCTTGGGTTATTTCTGAAATCTCGCTAACTCTATTTTCAGATTTACTTACTCCTCTAATTAATTGTAAATAATCAATAAATAATATACCGAGATTATGCTTGCGTTTCATTCTTCTAGCTCTTGTTCTTATAGCGGAAATAGATAGAGCAGGGGTATCATCGATAAAAAATTGTAATTCCGATAAAGTATTTGCTTCCTTGCGAAGACGGTTATATTTTTCTTCACCTAGAATCCCCGTACGAAGAGAAGTAGAATCAATTTCTGCACACATTGAAAGTAGACGTGTGGTTAGCTGTTCTGAGGACATTTCTAAAGAGAAAAAACCTACTGACTGAATTTCTTGATTATCTCTAATATTTCTAAGACGCATATTATTACAGGCATTAAGTGCAAGATTTATAGCAAATGCCGTTTTACCCATTGACGGACGTCCTGCAAGAATTATAAGATCGGAATTATGAAAGCCGCATAATTTATTATCTAGATCAATCAAACCAGTAGATATACCGATTACATGATCATTATTTTTCATAGCCCTATTAATACTAGCTAGTGACTCTGAAATAGATATACCGATTTTGGTAAAACTTTTTTCATTCAAGCCTTCGCTAGCTAAATCGTAAAGTTTAGCTTCGGCATGTTCAATCTGTTCCTTTGCTTCAACTTCTAATGAAGAATTATAGGCATTATTTACTACTTCTTCACCGATATTTATTAAATTACGCTTTATTGCTAAATCATATATTATTTTACCATAATCAACCGGGTTTATTACCATCATTGACATAGTTATCAATTTTGCTAAATACTCCGCTCCTTCTACTTCTTGAAATAGTTCATCTTGAGTTAACATACTACGTAAAGTAATAGGTGTAGCTGTCAGCCCTTTTTCAGTAATTTTCTCAATTGCCTTATAGATTTTTTGATGAATAGGTTCAAAAAAATGTTCATCACGTAAAAATTCCGATACGTAATTTAGTAATTCGTTATTGGTTAAAATCGCCCCAAGTAGCATTTGCTCTGCTTGAACATTTGAAGGTAAAACCCTTGGTATAGGTAAATTATCTTCGTTATCAGCTAATATATTTGTTTCGTTATTTATTTTATTACGTGCCATTGTTGTTTGTTAAATTATTATATGGTTTGAAAAAGGTTTGAAAAAAGAAGCCCTTTATGTCATTCCCACTAGGTATTGTTTCGTGGATACCGAGTCGTCATTGCAAGCAGCCGTAGGCTGCGCGGCAATCTAGGAGAATGATAAAAAAATTCTGTAAATCAGAATTTTTACTGGATTGCTTCGTCAATTACTTATGTACTTTCCTCGCAATGACGTTAAAACCGATCCACACAACAAAGCCCAAAACAGCACATTTTACATTATTCATTCTTTGCTTCATTTCTACGTTCAGCGATTAATTTATCGACTAAACTTTCTTCCGGTGAAAAATATTTATTAATGATATTACGGGCTTTTTTTAATGCAAGTTTTAATAGTAAAGTTGATACTTTATTGCTCATAACTATCCCAGCGTTTAATTAAATTAGTTTCGATATCGAAAAAATCTAAAACTCTAGTAATAGAATGATTCACTATATCATCTATACTTACAGGGTTATTATAAAAAGCCGGCACGGGCGGTGATATAATGCCGCTGTAACTCGCTACTTTTAACATATTTTCTAAATGTCCGATATGCAAAGGAGTTTCACGGGTCATTAAAATAAGTTTTCTTCTGTCTTTAAGTACAACACCTGCCGCTCTACTAATTAAATTATCTTCCATTGAGTGAGCAATACTTGCTAAGGTCTTCATACTACAAGGGGCTATTATCATGCCTGAAGTTTTAAAAGAGCCGCTTGAAATAGTAGCACCTAAATCTTTATCGTCATAATAATAATTAGCCAGTAGCTTAACTTCATCTATAGAATATTTAGTTTCGAGCTTTATAGTAAGAGCTGCTCCCTCTGAAATAACCAAATGAGTTTCGATATTTTTTTGCTTTAGTACTTCAAGCAAACGAATACCGTATATTGCTCCTGAAGCTCCAGAAATTGCTATAACAATTTTTGTTTCTTTATTCATCTAGGTTTCTATAATTTATCAGTTTAGTATATAATAAAAAAAAAATTATAAAATACATTATATATGCGAATAGCAAAAATATTATTACCTGTAGCAAAATTATTCCCGCTAGATTATTTAATACCTGAAGATTTAGAGCTAAACATAGGTGATCTTGTTGTAGTGCCTTTTAGAAATAAGGAATTAACCGGCATAGTATGGGAGCTTGTTTCAAATTCTGAGGCAAAAAAAATAAAAACTATTAGAGCGAAAGTACCGTTAAATTTAAATATTACTTCAGAAGTTTTAGAATTAATTAAATGGATGGGTAGCTACTATATGTCAGAGCTTGGGAGCATAACCAAGTTAGTATTACCTATAGATATTGCTGAAAAACCGATTAAAGTTAAGGAGCAGAAAGTCAATAATAACTTTGTGCTACCTGATTTGTCAGAAGAGCAGAAACAAGCAGTAACAATTTTAAATGAAAGTAATAAGCCAACACTTGTTAAAGGTGTTACGGGATCAGGTAAAACAGAAATATATTTTCATCTAATAGCAGATTACTTAGCAAAAGGCAAGCAAGTGCTTGTTATGTTGCCTGAAATTGCTTTAAGTACACAAATTATTAATCGTTTTATAGAGCGATTCGGTTTTGAGCCTATCATATGGAACTCAAGCGTTACCAAAGCTCACAAGAAAATGATTTTAAGAGGTATATTAAGCGATAAAGTTAAAGTAGTAATTGGGGCTAGAAGTAGTTTGTTTTTACCTTTTAAAAATCTCGGTTTAATAGTTATAGATGAGGAGCATGACGATTCCTATAAACAAGATGACGGTATATTATATAATGCTAGGGATACGGCTATCGTAAGAGGTACATTTGATAAAGCACAAATTGTTTTGTGCTCGGCAACACCGTCTATTGAAACGATACATAATATAGAAATGGGTAAATATCAATTGGTTACATTGGTTAATAGATACAAAAATGTCGATTTGCCAAATATAGAAATAATCGACATGACTAAAGAAAAACTATCTAAGAATTCCTATTTATCCAAGATTCTTATAGAAGTTATCAAAGGTAATTTAGATAATAAAAAGCAAGTCTTATTATTTCTTAATAGGCGTGGTTATGCTCCGCTCATGCTATGCAAAGCTTGCGGTCACAGATTTACCTGTAAATTCTGCTCTTCTTGGATGGTAGTACATAAAGCGACTAAAAAACTTGAATGTCACCATTGCGGTTATCAAAGTAAAATTTTTAGTTCTTGTCCTGAATGTCTAGAGGATAAAACATTAACTGTCTGTGGTCCAGGTATAGAGAGAATAGAGGAAGAAGCAAAAGCACTTTTTCCTGAGAGTAAAATTGCGGTGATAAGTAAAGATCATGCTAAAAGCCCGGAAAAAATAGCACAGCTTCTACATCAAATGGAAAATTTAGAAATTGATATTTTAATAGGCACACAAATAATAACAAAAGGTTATCACTTTCCGAATCTTACTTTAGTTGGAGTAATAGATGCCGATCTTGGAAGCAATAATGCCGATCTTAGAGCATCTGAACGAACTTTTCAGCTACTACATCAAGTAGGTGGTAGAGCGGGTAGAGGAGATAGTAAAGGTGTTGTATATTTACAAAGCTATTATCCTGATAATACAATTTTTAGTTATGTTAAAGCCGGTGATGAAGATAGTTTTTTTGCAAATGAACTTGAAATAAGAAAATCAGCAGATATGCCGCCATTTTCCAAAATAGCATCGGTAATTTTATCAGGTTCCAGTGAGGCTAAAATTCTAGAAATTGCTAGGGATATGGTCCGAATTGCACCAAAAGCAAACGTGAAAATTTTAGGACCAGCAAGCTCATTAATGTCAAAGCTCGCTGGTAAATATCGTTACCGGATACTTATTATAGCCGATAAGAAATTTAATTTGCAGAAATATTTAAAATTTTGGCTAAGCCTTATAAAAATTCCTTCTTTTTGCCATCTAAAAATAGATATCGATCCTAAAAGTTTTTATTAGCTTCTATATCTTTCTCCTTGATTCTTCGACGGTGGAACATTAGATGAATGAGGAGAAGGATTGGTAAGAGATTTTTGTATTTCTGCTATAGCTTTTTTAGTATTTTGAGTAGAATTTTTTATAGCATCTTTATAAAAAGCCGCTTTAGCTTTATCTCCGGTAAAAGAATATTTTATAAAATTACCAATATTTTTCCAAATAGGATTATTATCCATTTTTGTAGTTTCTTCACACCATTTACCTACCTCTTTCAGTTTTGCTTCAACTTTAGCTATAGCAGTTGGATTATGTTTATTATCATCATAAATCTGAATAATATTATTTACTGTTTCTTTAAATTCAATGTGTTTTCTACTTTGTTTCAAATGAGCTATTATATCATCATTGTTTACTAATTCTCTAAGATTATCAATTATATCAGATAATTTAGGTGGTTCAGGTAATTTATAATGTTGATTGATTTTTTCAAATTTATCTTTGTGTGGATGATTCTTTATTAGATCATCTGCTATAAAAGAAATAAACTCTTTTTGAGGTACTCCTACTTGTTTTATTAGCCGTCCTAATGATTGTTCATAAGCTTTAATAGTAATATCAAGACGCTTCCCTGCCATAGAACCGCTTAATGCTATATAGCGGCTAAATTCCGGAATCAAAGCATCTTTGGTATCAATATTATGATCTTTAAAAAATTTCTCTATTTTCTCTTTTATGGTTAAATTAGATTGTTTTTTAGGTGTTTCTTCCAGTACTTTTGTTTGTTCCAGAGCCGGTTTTGAAAAAATAATGGGCTTTTGGGTTTCAACTTGCGGAGATGGGGTGTCGACAAATATATCAAGTGCTTGGGAATGTGTAGTTAAGTCAGTCTGTTTTTTATGTGCCTCGTTCCATGCCTTTATTTGCTCAGAAGTGGGTTTTGGAGGAACAGCCGGTTTTGTATTTTTTGGTGGGTTATTTGACATATTTTTTGATTTTTTTTCCCACTCATGTATTCTATCTTTTACTGATTTTGGAATATTATCTTGTGCCATATTAAGCTCCTATTATGTTTATTTACATTTAAATAGTTTGCTTAAATTTTTTATAAATTGCAAGCAAAATTTCTTTTTGTAATGCAATATTTTTACTATAAGATAGTTAGGTTCTATATTAGAATCCAAGTTCTTAACTAAAATGAGATATGAATTTTATGTACCCCCATATTAGACTTAGAAGAAATAGAAAAGCTTTTTGGCTTAGAGAGTTAATATCCGAAAGTAATTTATCGGTTAGTGATTTAGTATTGCCTTTATTTGTTGTTGAAGGACATAATGAAAGGCAAGAAATTAAAACTATGCCTGGTATATATCGTTTATCGATTGATCAAATAGTAGAAACGGCAAAAGAAGCAGCAGAGCTTGGTATTAATGTTATTGCATTATTTCCGAGTATTGATCAAAGTCTAAAAAGTGAAAATGCCGATGAGGCTTATAATTTAGATAATTTAATATGTAGAACTATTAGAAGCATCAAAAACGCTAATATCGATATTGGTATAATGTGCGATGTAGCACTTGATCCTTATACTACACATGGTCATGATGGTATTGTGCATCATGGGGAAGTTGATAATGATAGATCAGTAAGAGCTTTGTGTAATCAAGCATTAGTGCTAGCAAAAGTTGGAGTAGATATTGTTGCACCTTCCGATATGATGGATGGAAGAATTGGGGCTATAAGGGAATATCTTGACAAAGAGGGATTTATAAATGTTGGAATTCTTGCTTATGCCGCTAAATATGCTTCAAGTTTTTACGGTCCGTTTCGCGATGCTGTTAAGAGTAATAAAAAGAATTATTTAGATAAATCAAGCTATCAAATGGATGTACGTAATATTAAGGAAGCAATACTTGAGATTGAGCATGATATAGCAGAGGGAGCCGATATGGTAATGGTGAAGCCTGGTATGCCGTTTTTGGATGTTATTCGTGAAGCGGCAAATAATTTTAATGCTAAAATTTTTGCATATCAGGTTAGTGGAGAATATGCAATGTTAAAATTTGCAGCAGAAGCAGGGGCAATTGATTGGGAAAGAGCTTTGATGGAGTCATTAATTAGTTTTAAACGTGCCGGTGCTACAGGTATATTTACCTATGCAGCTCTTGAAGTAGCTGAAATATTAAAGAACAATAAAATTAAGTAGAAAACGGCTTCTGTTCTTGATATAAAATAAATAATATGTTTTATGATTATATCAATATTATCAATTTGATGTAAATCATTATAAAGAGGCGAAGATGACGCAAAATAAGAAATCAGTATTTAAAGGTTGGAATTTTTTAAGGCCTAAAGGAGGCGGAGCTAATGAGGTAGGAGAGCATGGCGGAGTATATCAAAGCTTAGACGGTAAAATTACGGCGATGATAAAAAAAGAGGCTTCAAGCTCAAAAAATATAGCCGAGTTTTTAGGATCTCAAATTTTTGAAGCTATAAGTCCTGGAAATGGAGCAAAGGTTAATTTAATTGCTCCTGATGATTTTAATAAATCTAAAGCCGTTGATTCGCAAATATATGTCAAATCTGAATTTCTTGAGAATTATAGTAGCGATATGTATGTGGACATGGATAAACATATGTCTGCTAAAACTCAACCGAGTTCTTGGTTTAGAAAGGACGGCGGTAGACCACTTTTTATGGGGGCTAGAAATAAATTATTTAGAACCTTAGAAAATGCTTTTAAGGAAATTAAGTATCAGAACTTTGAAAACATTATGCCGGCAAGTTTATTGATCGGCGATTTTGATATACATGTTGGAAATATAGGGGTTATCAGAGATCAAAAAAATCCAAAAACTTTACCTAAATTAGTAAGAATTGATTTTGCTGGTAGTTTTGATAATTTAACAAATAATATATATCCGCATTCAAGAGCCAAACATTTGCCTGGATTCGGTCCCACTAACCATTTTATAGAATTTCCTTCTAATTTAAGAACAAAAAATCCTAATTTTGCCGATAGCTTACTTGCAGTTTCTAAAATTGATTTAAGCAAAACTATTGATAAAAGTTTTGATGCATTAACTAAATATTATAGTAATGAAGCAATTGCAGAATTTGCAAAACACGCGATGCCAAAGCAATTTAATAATAAACAATCTAAAGAAATAACGCCTGAAGAAATTAAGGCTAGTTTAATAGATACAATGAAAAAAAGGCAAGAATCCTTAAAGGAATACGGCTTAGAAATTAAAGTAAATAGTTTAATTTCTAAAAAATATAGTTTTCCTTATTACGAAGTGAAAGAGCAAGGGTTAAAAACATTAATGAAAGAGTATCCTGATTATTTTGCGAAAATTCTTAATTATAAAGAAAGAAAAAAAGGAGGACAAAAACTTAAATTAAGAAATAAAATTACTACTAATTTTGCAAGAATTTTAGAAATACTTGGTATTAGAGATAGTGCGAAAAAACATTTAATAAAGACAATAAAAAGTTTAGATGAAGATATTAAAGATGAAAGAAATTTAGCTGGTTCTTCTGATAAAATAAAGAAAGAACCAAAACAAAAATCGGTAAAGACAAATATACATGCAAACAGAGAATATGTAGATGCTCTAGAAAAATTTAAGAAAGAAGTTGGAACGGATGATATTGTTAGTGTTACTCCAAGTCAATTAGGTCTAGCTAAAAAAGCTAAACAAAAAGACCAAGATTTATTAAAATTAGATGAAGAAAATCTAAAACATATAAAGAATCTAAAAGAAAAGGTTATGAAGCCTACTCAAACTACTGCAGCTAGTGTTGTTAATAAAAAGTCTACACCGGCTAAAACGAGATAATAAATGAACCAAGCAACAAGAAGCCTACAACTAAGTAATTAATAAGTAAAAGCCCATATTGCATCGGCAGCTTAATTATCTCAATTTTTTTAGAAAAATACATGGCTTTTACTACTTTAAGATAATAAAACGCAGCAACTACGCTGGTAAAAATACCACAATAAGCTAATGCAAATTCTTCTTGATTAATTGCTTGGTAAAAAAGGTAATATTTACCGAAAAATCCTGTAAGAGGAGGGATTCCAATCATTGAAAACATAACTATGCTAATTACGGCAGCTATAGTTTTATGATGCTCTGCAATTCCTTGTATAGTTTTAAAACTAGCTTTATCGGCGTCTTTACCGAGCAGTATAATTAAGCAAGTAAAAAATCCTATACTCCCTACCGCATATATTAGAATATATAGTAGAGCTGCTTTATATCCTTCTTGATTATGCAGAAGAACGCTGATTAATACATAACCGATATTTAAAATAGTACTATAAGCCATTAATCTTTTTAGAGAAGTTTGACGAATGGCTCCAAAAGCTCCAAACAGCATAGATAATATAGCAATTATCTTTATTAAATTATAATTAATAGGGTAGTAATTACCTATAATTAATTTGCTGATGTTTAATAAAACAATAACCATACCTATTTTTGAGGCAGCGGTGAAATAAGTAACCGAAGTAATCGGTGATCCTTCATATACGTCAGGGACCCAAAAATGGAGTGGAACACTTGAGAGTTTAAAGAAAATACTACTTAAAAATAGTACAATACCGATTATTAAACCAAGATTCATTCCGGAATTATCATTTAGTTTATATAAGATATCCTCAAATTGTAGGCTTCCGCCGAATCCGTATATAAAAGAAATACCGAATAATGATAAACAACTAACTAAACTACCTAAGATAAAATATTTTAAAGCACCTTCCGATGATTTCATATCATTTAATTTGAATCCTGCAAGTGCATATGAAGTTAAAGCAGTAAGCTCCATACCGCAGAATAATAATAGAAAATTCTGTGATGAAATTGCAACAAAAATACCTACGATCGATAATAACATTAAAGTAATAAATTCAAACTTTAATTCCTCAGCAACAAGAATAGAGTAATCACGGTATATAATCATGGAGATAATAGTGAATAGTAGCACTATGCTTTTACTAATACCGATATTTATTCCGGTAGCAAATGAGTACCATACTCCTTCATAACTTGAGTACTTAAAGGTAAGAAACATTGATAATATGCATAGTAAAATAATGATATTAGAAATAATTCTATTTTTATTTGGGATCATTATGGCAAAAAACTGCCCTAAAAGTGCTATTAAAGTCAAAGTTATTTCAGGAAGTAGCAGTAGCATATAAAACTAGTATTATTTATGGAAATATAGATATTAGTGAATAAATCATTTTTTATCAACAACCTTATATATAATATTGAACTTTAATACTACCTCTAATTAAAATTATTTTCTTCGTAAAATTATATTATACAAAAAAAGCCTAAACATGATGAGATTGTACGTAGTGCATTTGAAAACCCTATAGTTGCTAAAGCCCTCTACAGCTTAGTTCTAATAATCCTTCTTTGTTCTTATTCTTTAGCAGACTTCGTATCCTGTGCAAATATATTATTACCGGTTATTAAAATTCCTATGGCTAATATTTTAGATGTTCGTTTCATATTTTTATATTTCATAACTATAAGTGCTAATTTTGTTGAGTGTATAATTTCTTATACATTAATAATTAATAGTTGCAATAAATAAAAAAATAAATTATTTTGGTTAATCAATTTTAAATTGCTTTAATAAAATTAAATTCTTAAACTCACACCTACTAATTGTTTTAATCTAATTAGGTTTTCTAATAAAAATATACTTTCTACCATTAAGTAAAAATATGAAGCCTTCTACTTCAAAATCATCAACTGACAAGTTAAGAACCTTATATAGCTCTCACGATACTTTACCAAAGCTAATAGAAGATATGAAAATCAAAGCTCAGTCTTTAGGAATATTACGTAAAATTACAGATATTATTGAGTGAAGATGATGAAGCAGCTAAAGCAGCATTACGCGATAAAGTTGTTGGAGAAAAGAGATCGATAGAAATAGAGAATATTTTTAAAACCATAGATACAGAAAGATAAGAGAGCTGTTTAATAAAAATTATCAAGTTCAAGAAGAAAAAATTGATAATATAGTTAAGTCACTAAATGAAGAACATAAGTTTGAGATACTTCGCAGAAATCTACCTAATAAAAACTCGGTAGTGCAGGAATAGGTAAAACCACGTTAATGCATTATATATCTTATAAATGGGGAAAAGGGGAGTTATGGAGCGATAAGTTTGATTATGTTTTTAGAGTTAGGTTAAAAGAATTATTAAATGAAAGTTGGAAAGACGGTTATAGTGGGTATTTTGATATTAATAATTTATCTCAAAGTAAGCTTAATTGTTTTATCCATTATTGTCTAGGCAAGTAGTGAAAGGACCTTAAGTGTTAAGGAAATAATGGATATCCAAAATAAAGATAAGATGTTGTTATTACTTGACGGGTATGACGAAGTAGCACATCTAAATACTCGAGATGAATTTAAAAAGTTAATAGATAAAATATTAGAATATAAAAACGTAATAATGAGTTCTAGACCTAATGCGATTGTAGAAGAAATGCGTAACAGGTTTGCGCGGAAAGTAGACAATACAGGCTGGGGTAGTGAGGGAATAGAGCAATATGTACATAAAAATTTTGAGTATGATAAAGAGCTAGGAGTGCAATTAAAAAGCTTTTTGGATACTCATAGTCAAATAAAAGAAATATGTAAAGTTCCTATCAATACTGTATTAATATGTTTGGTTTGGAGTAATCAAGATATAAGGGATCAGTTTCACAAAAACAGCGATGAAGATTTTAATATAAGTCGTTTATATAGTGAAATAATAAACTGGCTTAATGATAGGCATCTAGAAAAAACCCAAAATAAATATAAAAATAAAACTGAAGCTAATTATATAGATGAAGTTATAGAACAAGGATGATTAAAAAGAGAAGGAAGTAATTATCAATTTATTCACTTAACTATTCAAGAATTTTTAGCTGCATGTTATTTAAAAAATCAGTTAACAGATAATAATACAAAACACAAAGCAGCGAGCTTTATAGGTAAGCATAGAAACGAACCGAAATATCTAATGACTCTGAAGATTCTAGCTGGAATAGTTAGTAATGATAACAAACAAGAGTTAACAGAAATATTTTGGGAAGCTGTAACATGTAATGTTGATAGGATATTAGAGTTAGGGATTGAAAGAAAGATTATACTCTTAATGCATTTATTAGCTCAAAGCAAAATTAACAGGAAATTTGATAGTAGAATACCGAATTTAAAACAAATACAAAATTTAATAGATGAAGTTGTGCTAAAAGATATTACGGGTTGGGAACAACATATAATAGACAGTGGTTATTTATCGGAAGCG
Source organism: Candidatus Rickettsia tasmaniensis (assembly GCF_036857515.1). Classification (NCBI taxonomy): domain Bacteria; kingdom Pseudomonadati; phylum Pseudomonadota; class Alphaproteobacteria; order Rickettsiales; family Rickettsiaceae; genus Rickettsia; species Candidatus Rickettsia tasmaniensis. Next base: position 47,850 of record NZ_JAQCNX010000022.1, read on the forward strand.
ATTGTTAAAACAGTAAATGAAAAATTACAAAACAAAAAACCTGCCCCTCAAGAATTTAAAACAGTTATAGGAATCATCACAGGATTAGCAAATAGAAATGAATTGGGCAGTAAAACAAAAATTTATAAGAAGTTAACAAGCCTATTAGAAATTAAAGATGAACAATTACAAAAATTAGTACTACAAAAATTAGCCCAAATATTAGATGAGACGATAGATAAGACAGTATTACAGGAAAGCTTAAAAAAATAATACCGTTATTAAATAAAAAGGTATTAAATGAATATGTAAATATAATATTGATTGAAATAATTAATATTATGCCTAATTTAGATATAAAAATATTAAATCAGGTAAAAAAATTATACAACTAATACTTAGTTACTAAAAGCTTAGTTAAGATAGTAAATACAACACCTAGTATAGCACTCAAGGCATTTAATGCACTGCAAGAATTATTTAATGATCCTATAGAAAATTTCAAGTTCGAGGCAGTTTCAGTTTTAGTTGAAATAGTAAAAGCAAAGCCTAGTTTAGTAAAAGAAGCATTGAACATATTGAAAACACTAATCCATAATGCTAATTATGTCAAATTTGATACTGTGCAATGTTTAAAATCAGAATAACTATTTGGTAACCCTAATAATGCAATTTTATATCAAGCTTAACTGAAATGCTAAGTGTAATGCATTAACAAGAAGCTCTAAATACAAGGCTACGGCTGTTTTAAGCTTAGATTTAATTATTTGTACCAAGTTTAACATTAGCAATATTTAGTATATTGAAAGAAGTATTAAACGATTCCAGCAACGAAGTCAAAATTGTAGTTATTTGGAGCTTAACTGAAACAGTACGTATAAATCCTAGTTTAGCCCAAGAGACATTAAAAATATTGAATACACTACTTAATAACCCTAGTAATTATATTGAATTCACAATTGCCAAAATCCTAGGTTGGATAATACAAATAAACCCCAATATATCACATGACGCATCTAAAATACTGAAAAATCTATTTAGTAATTCTGACTATATTATTAAATCCGAGCCTGCTTTAAGTTTAGTTGAATTAGGAAAGGTAAAACCGGCAGAAGAAGCATTTAAAGTGTTCAAAGATATACTCAGTGACCCTTATGTTGACAGATATGCTAAGTATGAAGCTGTTTGGAATTTAATTGAAATATTAAAAGTAATATTAGTTAATAAAGGAGGTCATAAACAATTTAATGAATTATTAAAAATAATTTACTTAACTAAAATTGAAGCATTCCAATTTGATGAAGATTTACACACAAAGGCAAACACCATCCTACACAAAATAACCGACCATATCACTCAAGAATATAAGAAAAGTAAAAATCCTGAAGTAATAGAATGGTTTACTACAAGTTTTAACGAATTACCAAAAATAAAAGAAAATAGCCACTATTTATCCGGCAGAAATTAACACAGAACTAAGAGGACAACTATTTAACGAACTAGCAGCCCAAGAACAATGTGATTGCTTTATTAAGAATGAAAAGCTTAAGCCTGAAGAAGAGAAACAGATATTTAAACATAGTAGTAAGCTGAAGTTTGCAAGTGAAATAATTCAAGATGCAAAAATAAGGTTGAAAACCAGTAATTTTAAATTACTAGATGCCGGGGCAAATAAAAGATTAGATGC
>NZ_JAQCNX010000043.1:0-7192 GCF_036857515.1 Candidatus Rickettsia tasmaniensis
CAAACCAATACCGGCGGACAATTTAAAACTCTATATAAAGAGCATGAAAACGGAGAAATACGCACTAATCTGTGAACGCCAGCTTCGGTCTTAAACCAGCCGTAAGCACGTTTTCCTATTATCCTAATAGTGCATGATTTAATGCCTGCCTCTTCGCCGTTAATCATATTGATTATTTCGGTTTTAAAGTCGAGTCTTTCGGCAAAACGCAAATACATACGCATCATAATAGACGCCCAGTCATGGCTTTCAGTTCCCCCGGCTCCAGCATTAATCTCTAAAAAGCAATTATTACCGTCTGCTTCACCTGAAAACAAACATTCCGTTTCAAATTTGGCAGCAATGATGCTTAAATTTTTTAAGTCCTGTTCAATTTGTGAAAGTGTTTCTAAATCGTTTTCGGCTTCAGCCATTTCTTCAAGTTCTAAAGCATCTTTTAAATTGGATTTGAGTTTATTAAAAGCGTTTAGTTTTTCTTCTAGATTACTTTTTTCTCGCAGTAATTTTTGAGCATTAGCCTGATCATTCCATAAACTAGGATCGGCTGTTAACTCTTCTAACGCGTTCAGTCTTTCAGTTGATGCTTCAACGTCAAAGTGACCTCCAAAGTAGTTCTAAAGACTGCTCAATTTTTTTTACATAATTTTCTATTTCAGCTCGCATGATTTTTTCCTGTTATAAATTTCGATTTTGTTATATATTATCGTGGTTTAGTGTCATCCCGCGACTTGATCGCGGGATCTCAGGACACAGTCTGTAATTACAAGAGCCCGCGATCAAGTCGTGGGATAACAGACAATAAACAAATGCAAATTATATCACAATAATTATGAATCATCAAAAATATATAAGGAACTTCTCAATAATCGCCCATATTGATCACGGTAAATCTACGTTAGCCGATAGGTTAATTGAACATTGCGGCGGCTTGCAGGCTAGGGAAATGAGTCAGCAAGTGCTAGATTCGATGGATATTGAAAAAGAGAGAGGTATAACTATTAAGGCACAAACCGTGCGGCTTGTATATAAAGCTAAAGACGGTAACACCTACTATTTGAATCTAATGGACACTCCCGGGCATGTCGATTTTGCTTATGAAGTTAGTAGGTCACTTGCTGCTTGTGAAGGCTCGTTATTGGTAGTTGATAGTACGCAAGGAGTAGAAGCACAAACGCTTGCCAATGTTTACCAAGCAATCGAGAATGATCATGAGATTGTACTGGTGCTTAACAAGCTTGACCTACCGGCGTCAGAACCTGAACAGGTTAAGCAGCAAATAGAGGATATAATCGGAATCGATGCAAGTGAGGCTGTGCTAATCTCTGCTAAAAGCGGTATAGGGATTGATTTAGTTTTAGAGGCTATAGTAAATAAATTACCTCCGCCAAAAGAAAGTAGTTCTGATATTTTGAAAGCTTTGCTTGTTGATAGTTGGTATGACCCATATCTTGGCGTGGTTAGTTTAGTACGTGTTATTGATGGCTACTTACGTAAGAATATGCGTATTAAAATGATGGCTACTAACTCGGTTTATACCGTTGAGAATGTTGGTTATTTTACTCCGAAAAAACATATTTCGGATGTTCTGCATGCAGGCGAAATCGGCTTCTTTACTGCGGCTATAAAGCAAGTAGCGGATTGTAAAGTTGGGGATACTATCACTGATGAAAAAAAGCCTTGTGAGCAAGCTCTACCGGGTTTTAAACCAAACTTACCCGTAGTGTTTTGTGGTCTTTATCCAACGGATAGCTCGGAATTTGAGCATCTAAAGGATTCACTAGCTAAATTACGCCTTAATGATGCTAGTTTTGAGTATGAAATGGAAAGCTCTTCGGCACTCGGAGTAGGTTTTAGATGCGGCTTTTTAGGTCTGTTACATTTAGAGATAATCCAAGAACGTTTAAGTAGGGAATTCGATTTAGATTTAATCACTACCGCTCCAAGCGTGGTGTATAAAATTCATATGCGGGACGGTGAGAACTTAGAGATACATAACCCGGCAGATTTGCCTGATTTACAAAAAATCGAATCAATGGAAGAGCCTTGGATTAAGGCAACTATAATGGTACCTGATGAGTTTTTAGGTGCGGTACTATCGCTTTGTACGGAAAAGAGAGGGGTGCAGCTTGATCATAGCTATATAGCAAATAGGGCTAAAATAATTTATAAATTACCGCTAAATGAGATAGTTTACGATTGCTACGATCGTTTAAAAAGCTGTTCTAAAGGTTATGCAAGTTTTGAATGGCAAATGGATGTTTATGAACCTTCCGAACTTGTTAAGCTTGGGATTTTGGTTAACGCAGAGGCGGTTGATGCACTATCCACAATCGTACACCGCTCATGTGCCGAGCAAAGGGGGAGGGCATTATGCGTAAGGTTAAAGGATTTAATACCGAGACAGCAGATTGATATAGCAATTCAAGCAAGTATAGGTAGTCGTATTATCGCTCGTGAGACTATTAAAGCCCTACGTAAAGATGTTTTATCTAAATGTTACGGCGGTGATATAAGTCGTAAACGTAAATTACTTGAGAAACAAAAAGCAGGTAAAAAGAGAATGAGACAGTACGGTAATATCGAAATTCCGCAATCTGCGTTTATTGCAGCTTTAAAAATAGGTGATGAATAAAACTTTTTTATTTTATATAAAGAAAACGCTAGACGTTATAATAAAGATTTGTTATAAGGAAGTATCTGAATCTTCCAGATGCTTTTAATATTCCTCGGTAGCTTAGTGGTAGAGCAAACGGCTGTTAACCGTTCGGTTGCTGGTTCGAGTCCGGCCCGGGGAGCCATCCCTCGATTTTTGACAAATTTACGAATGAATCAAACGGCGAATGCAGCATAAAGGCAAGCTTTTTGCCTGTTAATTTAATTGTCGAAAACACAGTTTTTATTAGGCGTCTTTTTCCCTCAGCATTCGACAAAACAAAATATTGATGTGCATTGGCAACTAAATTTAGTACATCTATCATTTTTTCCGTAAAACAATCATCACCTTTATTATGCTCTGCTATCTCTAACATTACTTTATCACGACGTGTTGTTAATTTATATTTATCTTCTTCGTATTTTTCATTTGTAAATATACCTTCTAAAAGTTTACTTCTAAGCTTATCAACTTGTTGAGCGAAATATTTACTCGCCACATTCGCATCATAATTAACGCCGTATTCCATCATTTGGTGTTTGGCAGTCACACCGACACCAAAGTTAAAGCTAGTTTTAGCATGCTTAAAGCTATTAGTCGTAAATGGGCTGTCCATCCCTTGTAACCTAGCATCGATAGCAGGAGTTTTATCTTTAAAGTGATAGTCTAGCATGCCGTAAATTGCAGGGATTAAAACTAGATTTTCTATGTTAATATCTTTTAACATCCTAACACCTGCAAGCCCTTCAATCATATTATACTTCTTCCCTTTAACGATTAAATTTTAGGAAGTCGTACCAGTCTCAGTATATCCTGAATCTCTAATATCGGCATATCTAATCCCCACGGTCGGGGTTAAATTAATCGCTTTCGGAGCTAAATAACTGTAACCGGCTAAAATCTGTCCGGTATATGAACGTGATTTATATTTACCGATTGCCGTTTCATAACTGATCAAATTCTTACCCAAAGCAATATTACGCTGTGAATAATTCTTAACTTTACTATCACCGTAAGGAAGCTATACCTTCAAAAAACCAATTTTTATTTGGTACATTATATAAGCCGTATAAAGAAAATATTGCTCTGTACTTTACTTTTATCGCCGACATTATTATTTTTCTGCTTTACCTTAGTATCATAAGCAACGCCAAGTAAGAAATCATCGCCTACTCAACTATCAAAACCGACAGTACCGCTGGTTGAGTTAGATTTATAACCGCTTAGATTATTTTGTGCCTTTTGAGTACTATTGCCGACAAAAGGACTAGCCCACGTACCGAAATCTACTTCTGTCTCATCACCGGCAGAAATAGAGAATATTTTTAAAGCCAATAGATACGGAAGAAAAGATAAGGGAGTTGTTTGATAAAAATTATCAAGTTCAAGAAGAAAAAATTGATAATATATTTAAGTCACTAAATGAAGAAAATAAGTTTGCGATACTTCGCAGAAATCTAACTAATAAAAGTACCTCAGAAATAAAAAATATAGTTGAGAAAATAAACAGAATGCAAGTTGATATAGGTAAAGTATTGTTACTCGGTAGTGTAGGAATAGGTAAAACCACGTTAATGCATTATCTATCTTATAAATGGGGAAAAGAAAAACTGTGGAACGACAAATTTGATTATGTATTTAGAATCAGGTTAAAGGAATTGTTAAGCAATTGGACAGTACGTTACGGTACTAATATAGATGACGATACACTAAGTTGTTTTGTCCATTATTGTTTAGATTCTAAAGATATAAAACTTGAAGATATAAAAAGCATACAAGATAAAGATAGGATATTATTACTACTGGATGGTTATGATGAGGTAGCGTTTTTATCACAGAGTAATCGTGATTACCGAGATATTATGGATTCGGTATTTTAGTATGAAAATATCGTAATGAGTTCTAGGCCTAATGCGGTTATAGAAGAAATGAGCAACAGGTTTGAGCAGAAAGTAGACAATACAGGCTGGGATAGTGAGGGAATAGAGCAATATGTACATAAAAATTTTGAGTATGATAAAGAGCTTGGAACACCATTAAAAATCTTTTTGGATACTCATAGCCAAATAAAAGAAATATGTGAAGTTCCTATCAATACTGCATTAATATGTTTGGTTTGGAGCGATCAAGCAATAAGGGATAAATTTCAAAAAAACAGTAATAAAGATTTTAATATAAGTCGTTTATATAGTGAAATAATAAACTGGCTTAATAATAGGCATCTAGAAAAAAACCAAAATAAATATAAAAATAAAACAGAAGCTAATAATCACTTAAAAAACAAAATGAGTTTTTTAGAACAAATAGCCTATGAGTCGTTTGTTGCAACAGGGAAGTGAGTAGAGAACAAAGTAGTAGAAAGCAAGAAAGATATATTAGATATAGACGAAGTTATAGAACAAGGGCTATTAAGAAGAGAAGGGCAAAATTTTCAATTTATTCATTTAACATTTCAAGAATATCTAGCTGCATGTTATTTAAAAAATCAGTTAGCAGATAACAACACAAAATACACAGCAGCAAATTTTATAGGTGTGCATCGAAACGATCCGAAATATCTAATGACTCTGAAGTTTCTAGCAGGGATGGTAAGTAATGAAAATAATCAAGAGTTAATAGAAATATTTTGGGAAGCTGTAACATGTAATGTTGATGGAATATTAGAGCTAGGAATTGAAAGAAAGATTATACTCTTAATGCATTTATTAGCTCAAAGCAAAATTAACGAAAAATTTAATAGTAGAATACCGTATTTAAAACAAATACAAGAGTTGATAGATGAGATCGTACTAAAAGATATTACAGATTGGGAACAACATATAATCGGTTTATTAAAAGTTGATGATACGCAATTAAAGAAGTTAGTATTACAAAAATTGGCACATATATTAGATGAGACGATAGACGAGATGGTAATACGAGAAAGTGTAAACACAATAACATCATTATTAAATATTTGGGAATTAAATAGATGTGTAAATATAATATTGATTAAAATAATTAATACTATATCTGATTTAGATGAAGAATTATTAAAACAAGTACAAAAGTTACAAAATAAATCTTTAGTTATTACTAGCATGATTGAGATAGTAAAGGTAAAACCTAGTTTAGCAAAAGAAGCATTTAGTGTTTTAAAAAAGCTGATTATTGATCATAATATTGAAGATTTTATTAAGTGTGAGATTGCTAGTAGTATGGCAGAAATAGTAAAAGTGATGCCATCAGAAGAAATAATTACTGGATTGAAAGAGTTACTTAATAATCCTAACTGTTATGTCAGATATGCAGCTGTTTGGAAGTTGAGTCGAGATAATAGAAAGAAAGCCTAATATAGCGATAGAAGTATTTATAGGGGTAAAAGAATTGATTATAAATTCTAACATTGATAAATTATATTAGGTGTGAAGCGATTATGAATTTAGCGGGAATAGTGGAAGTAATACCTCATCTAGCAGAAAGAGCATATAGTATTTTAAAAGGGCTACTACTTAATAAGCCTTACTACAACGCAGATGTCAAATATGCAGCTGCTGTAAGTTTAATTAATATAATAAATGTGAGATCATTTGATAAAGCTAGTTATAAACAAGTTAATAGGTTAATAAAAATAATTGATCTACATAGAACTCAAAATTTTGATAAGGATTTATATTTAGAAATAGACGCCAAAACCACTCTACACACAATAACTGATTATATCACTCAAGAATATGAAAAAAGTAAAAATCCTGAAGTAATAGAATGATTTATTGCGAGTTTTAACGAATTACCGGATGTAAGCGAAACGTAAATCTTTTTAAAAGAAATATGTAAAAGCATATTAAAAAGCGGTGTGATAAATGAGTTAGAGAGTAAGTTTATTTTAAATGGTATAAAGAAATATAATTTTACTTTTACGGTATCGGTTAGTAAAGAACCAGGAATAGAAGGCAAGATAATATTTGAAGATAGAAACTATGAAATATTTACAATCGATAATTCAGCAAGCAAAATAGTAAGTTTAGAGGAGTTTGTAACTAAATTACTTGCAGAAACAGACGATCCGTTAGCAGAACAATATAAAACACATAAACCTCTATTCCTAAACAAAGGATTAGCTCTTAAAATAGCAGCAAGTGATATTAATTACGTAAGTAGTATTACAAATGAAAATACCAAACTTTTTACTGAAAAATATCTTTTATCTTATGCAGGTGATAATAAAGATAAGTTCGTAATGTTGTTAGAAAAAAGAAGTATTTTCGGTGATCATCTAATATATAAATTTGGTGAGGATAATTTAAAGAAAATAGCCACTATTTATCCGGCAGAAATTAACACAGAACTAAGAGGACAACTATTTAACGAACTAGCAGCCCAAGAACAATGTGATTGCTTTATTAAGAATGAAAAGCTTAAGCCTGAAGAAGAGAAACAGATATTTAAACATAGTAGTAAGCTGAAGTTTGCAAGTGAAATAATTCAAGATGCAAAAATAAGGTTGAAAACCAGTAATTTTAAATTACTAGATGCCGGGGCAAATAAAAGATTAGATGC
>NZ_JAQCNX010000078.1:0-637 GCF_036857515.1 Candidatus Rickettsia tasmaniensis
AAAACAGATAATACACCAATAATTTTAATAGGTGAAAACGGTAGCGGTAAAACTAATATTTTAGAAGCTATATCGCTATTTTATCCAGGAAGAGGGCTGAGATCAGCAAAACTTGCCTATATATGCAAAACTTCAGAAGATCATTGTCTAGTTAAAGCTCTATTGCAAAGTAAGCTAGGACTTGCAGAATTTACCACCCAATTTAAACGTAGCTCTAATAGTCTTGGAACACTTTATGCTTATGAGCGTCAGACTCCTAAAGTATCTGACTCTAAAATTCAAGGATTACAAAAATTTTATGGAATTTCAGATTACAGAACTTTACAATTGTTCATAATAAAGTTGATCAATGGCATACACAAGAATGTACAAATTTGATTAATAATTTAAGCTCAAAAGAACAAAAATTAGCATATAAAGAAGCAAAACTACTATGGCAATTTCTAGACAGTATAAATGCAACGTATCAATAATTTAACTATTATTCTTTCATAAAATGAAAAATATCTTCCTACATTCCTTAAGTCTTGAGAATTATCGTAATTTTAAAAATCTTGAACTAAAAACAGATAATACACCAATAATTTTAATAGGTGAAAACGGTAGCGGTAAAACTAATATTTTAGAAGCTATATCG
>NZ_JAQCNX010000074.1:0-733 GCF_036857515.1 Candidatus Rickettsia tasmaniensis
CTAACGTTGAAATATGAACTGCCTAGCTCTTCTATAAAATCAAGAGTGCAATCTAGCATAAATTTTTGAGAGATAGGATCAATAATAATTGTAGCATTATGTTTAGTAATGACATAATCATCTTGCTCTATATTATTTTTTGAGACTAGTTCGTAATTATACATAAGTCCTGAGCAACCGCCGCTATCAACCGAAACTCGCAGTACTAAATCCTTATCTTTTTCTAGCTTTACTAACTCGCAAACCCGTTCAAAAAGTAATGAAGTAGAGCATCCTCCTTATGATAATAATGACGAAGTTGAGGTAGGTGGAGCAACTATGCAACTTAATGATTAACATTAAAAGTTTGACGTTGCGATGTCATTGCTGCTGTTGCAGGAATGACATCGGCATTCTAATAACAATGCCCACTCGCAATACTTGCATTTACATCGAGAAAGAATTACCGCAGCCGCATTTTGCTTTAGCTTGCAGATTACTAACGTTGAAATATGAACTGCCTAGCTCTTCTATAAAATCAAGAGTGCAATCTAGCATAAATTTTTGAGAGATAGGATCAATAATAATTGTAGCATTATGTTTAGTAATGACATAATCATCTTGCTCTATATTATTTTTTGAGACTAGTTCGTAATTATACATAAGTCCTGAGCAACCGCCGCTATCAACCGAAACTCGCAGTACTAAATCCTTATCTTTTTCTAGCTTTACTAACTCGCAAACCCGTTCAAAA
>NZ_JAQCNX010000058.1:0-1194 GCF_036857515.1 Candidatus Rickettsia tasmaniensis
CAAAAATAGAATCATATAATCTTGATAAGGCTATAGTGAGAGGTGATTTAGCTATTCTAAAAGCTGTACTTGAGCATAGTACTACAAAAATAGAATCATATAATCTTGATAAGGCTATAGTGAGAGGTGATTTAGCTATTCTAAAAGCTGTACTTGAGCATAGTACTACAAAAATAGAATCATATAATCTTGATAAGGCTATAGCGAGAGGTGATTTAGCTATTCTAAAAGCTGTACTTGAGCATCCTACTATAGAGGTAGGTAGCCCTAATATTTATACGGCAGAAGAGACGCATAATTTAGACGTTATCGAATTAGTAAAAAAATATTATAATTCTACTATAAATACTATTACGTCTGAAGAAAATACTATAGATACAACACTTACTATAGTAGAAGAAGTACCGGCATTAGGAGAGGGGACAGAGGGAGTATAAGTAATAAAATTCAATATTATTCCCGTGGAAGGCTTGCTTGCATGAATATCCAAGTCGTCATTGCGAGCGACTAAAGGCTTTGTTGCATGGCTTGAAAAACCTACTCGATGTCATTCCCGCTTTCGCGGGAATGACATAAAACAAGCCATGCCACAACGCAGCGACTGTAAGGAGTGTGGCAATCTATAAAAAATAGTAAAAAATCTGTAAATCAGAATTTTTTACTGGATTGCTTAGTCAAAATTTTCAATTTTTCCTCGCAATGACGGCAAAACCAAGCCACGCGAGTAATGCCAAGTCATTCAATAGACCTCTTCGGAAACTCTACTTCTAGAGGTAATTTGTACGTCGATCCGGTACTCGAATCCTCACGTACTCTTTTGTATGCTGCGGTTCTGCGTTCCGTGTCTCCTTCAAATTCCTCTCTATAAGCGAGTTCCCGAAGAGGTCTAATAAAATCTAAATATTTCTTAGAATTGCTTTACTTAATTCATAATTCAAGTGTGAGAAGTTTATCTCTTCAAATCCTTTTCTCGGAATAATAATCATTGCAAATTTTATAGCCTTAAAGCTAGAATCACTAACAATAATTCTAATTAGATGTCGTATACGCCTTTTAATTTTGTTGCGAACTACAGCTTTTTTATTTAGCTTTCTGCTAACTTTGATTCCTAAAAAGGTGTTATATTTTGATTCAAGGAAGATTTTTGGAAGTTTTGTGGCGATTACCAAAATACAATATCTCTCATGGAGCTTC
>NZ_JAQCNX010000062.1:0-914 GCF_036857515.1 Candidatus Rickettsia tasmaniensis
AAAGAAAATAGCCACTATTTATCCGGCAGAAATTAACACAGAACTAAGAGGACAACTATTTAACGAACTAGCAGCCCAAGAACAATGTGATTGCTTTATTAAGAATGAAAAGCTTAAGCCTGAAGAAGAGAAACAGATATTTAAACATAGTAGTAAGCTGAAGTTTGCAAGTGAAATAATTCAAGATGCAAAAATAAGGTTGAAAACCAGTAATTTTAAATTACTAGATGCCGGGGCAAATAAAAGATTAGATGCCTATGAAATTAAGATAGATAGCCACAATAAAACACTAAAAGCTAGTGGAACAATACAAAAAGCAGAAATCTTTAGAGAAATTGAAAGTTTAGCACAAGAAAGCCCCTTATTATACGATTACTGTAATGCATTTTATTGGAATATAAAAAATATCATAAATGCTTGCTGCATTGCTGAAACTAAAATATTTAAAAATAATCTTAATAAGAAAGAGGGTATAATAAAAATATTAGCAAAAGGTATAGATTTAATAACGCAAAGTTTCTTAATAGATATATTAACAGATTTGGCTTGCAGTATAGTAGCAGCAAGGCATGAGAGAAAGCATGGAAATAAAGTAATTAGTATAAACGATATTATTCGCAATAAAATTGGAATGGAAGATTTAGACGATAACTTAAAGAAAATAGTTATTATTAAAACACAAGAACGTAGAAACGAAATAATAAATCTCTTAAAAACACCTATATCAAATTCTGATTCCACTAAATTTCGAGCTAATATAAAAGAATTAGGTAATGTAGTTAAAGAATTTGGGCTTCCTAAAGTTATAGAAAGACATGATAAGGACAATATAGCTGTGCAACTAGCTTTAAAGGACTCTATTTTATTTATTGAATCTTTATATACAAACCGTGATGATATATTGAATGAAAAAA
>NZ_JAQCNX010000007.1:0-46430 GCF_036857515.1 Candidatus Rickettsia tasmaniensis
CAAGTAGCTGGGTATATCCCGAAATTGATGATAATATAGCAATTACTATTGAGGATAAAGATTTAAGAATCGATACTTTTAGAGCATCGGGAGCCGGCGGGCAGCACGTTAATACTACCGATTCAGCTGTACGTATCACTCATATACCGACCGGTACGGTAACACAATGCCAAAGCGATAGATCGCAGCATAAAAATAAAGCTCAAGCTATGAAAATGCTTCAAGCCAAACTCTATGAGCTTGAAATGCAAAAACGTACCGATAGCGTTAACGAGCAGAATGCCGCTAAAACCGATAATAGCTGGGGACATCAAATTAGATCATATGTTTTGCAACCTTATCAAATGGTAAAAGATTTACGTACCAATTATGAAACTTCTGATACTAAAGGAGTGCTTGACGGTGACCTTGAAGAATTTGTTTCCGCAAACCTTGCTATGAATGCGGGTGGTAAGAAGTAGTGAAAATCAATGAGCAATACTTTAAGTAATGAATCATATACTGATTTAATTAAAAATTTAAAACAAGAAATTAGCAAAGCTCGTATTAGAGCCCATTTAGCAGTAAATAAAGAATTGATAGTTCTTTATTGGAATATAGGAAAATTAATTTTAGAACGTCAGAATAAAGAAAAATGGGGATCAAAAGTTATTCAAAATATTTCTGATAATTTGCGTAAAGAATTTCCTGAAATGAAAGGATTATAATATCAAAACCTTTCTTATATGCGTCAGTTTTTTGCAGAATATAATAATGACCAAATTCTCCAACAGGCGGCTGGAGAAATCCCATGGAGTCATAATATTATTATTTTTTCAAAACTAAAAAATATAAATCAAAGAATTTGGTATGCACAACAAACCATCGAAAATGGTTGGTCAAGAAATGTATTATCTTTGCAAATTAAAAGTAATTTACATGCAAGGTCAGCGAAAGGTATAAATAACTTTTCCAATACTTTTTGCCTGAGCTACAGTCTGATTTAGCAAGGTCGATTATAAAAGACCCGTATAACTTAGAATTTTTAGATATTCAAGGTAAAATAATAGAACGAGATTTAGAAAATAAATTGATAGATAATATTAAAAACTTTTTATTAGAGTTAGGACAAGGTTTTGCATTTGTTGACAATCAGTATCATATAGAACTTGAGGGAGAAGATTACTATTTGGATTTAGTTTTTTATCACATAAAACTCAAATGCTATGTTGTTATTGAATTAAAAACCGGCAAGTTTAAGCCGGAATATGCCGGTAAACTAAATTTTTATCTTAATTTAATGGATCGCACAATTAAAGATAATTCGGATAATCCTACAATTGGGTTAATTTTGTGCGAAGAAAAACAAGGTATTACTGTAGAATACGCTATAGAAGGCATCCAAAAACCAATAGGAGTATTACAATTTAAGCTTACAGCAACATTACCTAAAAAGCTTGAAAAATTCCTGCCTACCCCTCAAGATCTAGCAAAGCTAAAAAGCGAATAAATTACTAAAAGTTATTTTTCTTGATATCATGGTCAAGCCTTGGTATGACCTTTTCATATTTCAACCTTATTATTTTTATCGCAACATGAAAAACTAGAAAAACTTTACTACTGCTATTTCTATATTTATTATAGCTATAGCCTCGGTTCTAGGATTTCAGAGTTATCAAAAATTTACTCAAGATAAACATTTTGAGCAGGTAATAACCGATCTAAATAATCTAGAGTTTGATCCTGCTAATGAAAAAATCCGCAAGACATTCTTATACCAAAATACCTATCAATTCCGATACTCAAAATATAGGGGCTGCAGATAAAGAGGACGGATATAATAGGATGAGGCTTGGCATAGAGATTGCAAGAGAAGTAGCAGCTAAAAAACTTGATAAGCAAATATCTAGCCTAACATATGAAGAATTGAAAAAATACGGACCGATGATTTTGTTTAACGGCGGAGCGTATGATAATAAATTACTACAAGAAACGCTTGATAAAAATATTATTACCGATTATCCAAAAGAAAATTTTTATATTTTTACGCTGCTGGAATACCAAACCAATACCGGCGGACAATTTAAAACTCTATATAAAGAGCATGAAAACGGTAATATTGACTTAAGTAACGCTGAAATTGCTATTGTTACTCATGCTTATCATTTTCCTCGTGTTAATCGATATTTTGATAACAAACCGAATTTTGACTTCTTCTTTATTCATAACACTAAACCTATAATTTTCTTAGTCGATCGAAAATTTGAAACCATAGGAGTAGATAATGAACTAAAGCAGGAGCTAATAAAATTACCTAACTATATAGAGAAAGGTTTTGTTTCAGAAAAATTAAATGCTAATATTTAGCAATGCTTGATTAATCAATTACTATCTCTCTTGCTTCTTGTTCTTTAATCTCAATACGAGGTAGAATAATAGTAAGTATTCCATTCTTAAGGCTTGAAGAGATATGTGCCTGATCTACATCTTCATATAATGATATTATATAATTAAAATTTTTATTCATATAATTATCTGAATCATCAGCTTTATTTTTTTCTTCTATATTCCCTGTAATAAATAATTTATTACCGTTTACTTTAACCTTAATTTGACTTTTATCAAAGCCAGGTACTTCCATAACAATAATATACTGCTTATCTTTAGTAATAAAATTGCTTTTTATGCTATTAGATTCATAAAGCGGCAATCTATTTTTAAATAAATTATCAATATTTGTAATTTGATTATCTATTAAATCTGCTACCTGACGCAGTGGCGTTGCATTACCGGAATCATAATTCTTATTAGCTATTGCAATATTACTAGATAAAATCATAGCTGCTATAGACGGAATATATAATCTTACGCTCTTTAACATAAAACCACCATTAATTTTGTTAGTTATATATTTAAATATATAAAATTATCTATTTAAAATTCAAGTCTTACATTTCCATAATTTGCTGAAAGTACGCTGCCTAAAATAAAAACTAATAATCTCTGCAAAAATAGTTTGATCTTCTATACTCCATAATATATCTAGATATTCAACTAGCAGAGCAGAACTTTTTAACGATTTATATTAAACATATTTAACTCCTCCATACATTGCAAAAAAGCTATAGGCAAGCACAGGTCTTACCGAGCCATTTAAAGCATCAACCCAACTAACACCTGCTTTATAAGTGGAGTAAAGAGAATATTGCTCTGCCATTTCTTGTGATATGGTAAGCTCTGTAAAAGTTTTAGACTGATTAAGTTTGTTATTAGCAATTTGACGGTCTAAAATATTTATCTCGTGTTTTCTGGCGTTAATATCTTTATATATTTTCAAAATTTCAGGAATTATTGCACTAATAAATCCTGTTATCGCCGCAAGTAAAGTAATCATAAATACCTATCTATATAAATTTTAGGATAAGTATAGCAAAGATAAGTCATTATACTAAGAAAGAGGCAAAAAGGGGCAGCATGGACTGATTATTTATGTCGTTCCTGCGAAAGCAGGAATCCAGTTTTTTAATCTAATTATATACTAAATTTTTATATAGTTTGCTGTGTTTTTATCATTTTTTACTGGATTCCTGCTTTCGCAGAAATGACATCGAACATGTTTAATGATCCATGCAACAACGCCAATAATAGGAAAACTGATCCACTTAACAATTACTTTAAATTAGACCAAATGCGGTTTTTTGCAATATAGAAAAAGATAGTAAATACCGCTAAAAACATCATAACTTTAAGACCCATAGATTTACGATGTTCCATTTCCGGCTCAGCTGCCCATTGTAGAAATACCACAACGTCTTGCGACAGCTGCTCTACACTTGCGTTAGTACCGTCCATATAGGTTACCTGCCCGTCTGTAAGCGGCGGCGGCATTGCTATTTGCTCGCCAGGGAAATAGGGATTATAATGAGTTCCCTGCATCAGCTTAAAATCTGCCGGCGGTTCGGTATAGCCGGTAAGTAGTGAATATATATAATTAGCTCCGTCATGACGTGCTTTTATTATCAACGATAAATCAGGAGGATGGGCACCGTTATTAGCTGCTCTTGCTGCTTGCTCATTAGGGTAAGGAGGTACAAAACGATCAGAGGGAAAAGCGGGGCGGTCAAACATCTCACCGTCATCATTAGGTCCGTCTTTTATCGTATAGCCTTTGGCAATCTCTTTTATCTCATCATCCGAAAAGCCGATATCTTTAAGATTACGGTAATATAAATTGTTTAAACCGTGACAGACACTACAAACTTCTTTATAGACCTGAAAACCTCTTTGTGCTGCTTCACGATTAACTGTACCAAATACGCCGTCAAATGACCATTTCATCTTTTTTGGATGTAATACTTCTTCGTTGGCTAAACTTAAGCACGAAGTTAGTAGTATGATGATAGAGATAAGTAGTTTAGTTTTCATAAATTTTTTTGAGTCGTCATTGCAAGAGAAAATTGAAAATGTTGACGAAGCAATCTCAGGAGTTTATATATTATTTTATAAGATTGTTGTGTTAAGATTTTGTCTTTCCTTGCAATGATGTTTTTATTACAGAATAATTTCATTATACAAATAATCCCAATTTATATTTGCTTGTTCTATTAATTTAATTTTTTTGTCTCTTAAACCGGCTTTAATTTGTTTTTCTCTATTTATTGCTGAATTCATAGTTGATGAATCTCATAAAATACTAAAATTTTGCAATCATACTTTTTACTAAACCCCTTAATTGTATCATTTTTGTGTTGATATATTCTTTTTATTAAATTAAAAGTAATATCAGTATAGAGTATACCATTTTTCTTGTTAGTTACTATATATACTATTGGTTACTTCATAAATTTGTATAATACAAAAAACGTCATTGCAAGCAACCATAGGCTGCACGGCAATCTCATGAAATAATAACAAATTCCTGAGATTGCTGCGTCAATTGCTATGCAATTTCTTCGCAATGACTTAACTCTTACAACTCCTCCGGCAATGGCAGCGGTTTTTCATATTTACCTATCAGCGGCAGAACTACTAAGACATGAAAAAAGTAATAACAAGCAGCAAAACGGCTAATGGTAATATACGGCTCTTCTGCCGGCTGCCCGCCTAAATAACCAAGCAATAAACAATCTGCCATAAATATCCAAAAAGCAATTCGGTATATCGGTCTATAATTGCTACTTCTAACTTTTGAAGTATCAAGCCAAGGTAGTAAGAATAACACAAATATACTTCCGAACATTAATAGCACCCCACCGAGCTTAGACGGCACGGCTCTAAGTATTGCATAAAACGGCAGAAAATACCATTCAGGGACAATGTGGGCAGGCGTAACTAACGGATTTGCCGGAATGTAATTATCGGGATGTCCTAAATAATTAGGTTCGTAAAAAATAAAATAGGCAAATATTATGAAATAAACTCCGAAACCGACAAAATCCTTTACGGTATAATAAGGGTGGAACGGAATAGTATCTTTAGGGCTTTTAACATCTATACCTTTTGGGTTATTTGAACCATGCTGATGCAAGGCCACTAAATGCAGCATCACTAAAGCAACAATAATAAACGGCAATAAATAATGCAGTGAGAAAAACCTATTTAATGTCGGGTTATCAACAGAAAAACCACCCCATAACCATGTAACTATGAATTCCCCTATTAACGGAATAGCGGAAAATAAATTAGTAATAACCGTCGCTCCCCAGTAGCTCATCTGCCCCCAAGGAAGCACGTAACCCATGAAAGCAGTAGCCATCATGGTTAGAAAAATGATGATACCGATATGCCAAAGCAGTTCTCTAGGCGCTTTATAAGAGCCGTAATACAAACCTCTTGCTATGTGTAAGTATACGGCGGCAAAAAACATCGATGCACCTACCGCATGAGTATAACGCAGTAACCAACCGTAATTCACGTTACGCATGATTCGCTCAACACTATCGAAAGCATGATCAACATGCGGAGTATAGTGCATAGCAAGTATGACGCCGGTGATTATCTGAATCACTAACGCAATACCGGCAATAGAGCCTAAATTCCACAAATAGCTAAGATTTTTCGGAGTTTGATAATGACTAAAATGCTTTAGGAACACAAAAATAGGAAGACGATAATCTATCCATTCTATAATAGCATTAGGCTTTTTAGGGGTAATATCTTCATTCATAAATAAATTACCCGATTCTAATTTTTTTGTCGCTAATAAAAGTGTAAGGCGGCACAGCTAAATTTAAAGGAGCAGGACCTCTTCTAACTCTACCTGAAGAATCATATTGTGAACCATGGCACGGACAGAACCATCCATCATATTCACCTTGATTAGCAAGCGGCACACAACCTAAATGCGTACAGATCCCGATTGTCACCAGCCAATTATCATGCCCTGCTTTCACACGTGCTTCATCTGCTTCAGGATCAATCAGCTCTGACATTTTAACGGCTTTTGCTTCAGCTATTTTGTCAGGCGTACGGTTAGTGATAAAAACCGGTTTACCTTGCCATTTAACTGTAACTGTTTGACCCACCGCAATATTTGATAAATCAACCTCAATTGATGATAAAGCTAGCACGTCCGCAGAAGGGTTTAAAGAATCAATGAGAGGCCAAAGAGTACATGCTGCCCCAACTGCTGCAACACTACTAGCCGTTAGCACCATAAAATCACGACGTGTTGTTTGTTTGTTTTTATTATCTTCAGTATCCGACATATAATATTAAAGTGACATAAATTAACGATTATTATTACTACCGCTTGGGGTATTATTAAGATTATTTGGATTTTCTAGTTCTTCATAAGGATTTATTATAGGACGTTCAGCGTCTGCAGCACTATTTGCTTGTTTTGGCGTAAGCTTATTTATTTCATCTTCTAACACTTTTGCGCCTGTCCCTTCTTCATGCTTATATTCGCCAGGATCACTTAAGCAATTCCAAAAACTAACTAAATGATTCCAATTAGGACCGAGTTTTGTAGTACAATTTTGAGCAACTGCTTTAGTTGTATCTAATATCTCGACTGTAGTTTCAGTAAAATAATCTATAAACCCAATTTTTTTTAAGCCCAATACTGTATAATATAAAGTAATTAAGGAAGCAACTGCTATAATTAAATACCATTTAGTGATAATAGACCACAGAAAAAATCCCATAGGATTTGCTGCTATTAACCTTCGTAAAGCCTGCCACATATATTTTGCTCAAAAAAATTTATTAATAATATTCATCTTATTTTATATCACTACATTAGTAAAAATAAAGCAAAATCACGTAATATTATAAATATTTTTAATTAAACAGGAACTCAAGAAGAATGAAATCGGTAAAAATACTAAATTAATGCCTATCATAATAAAAATTAATTGTAAGTTATTATCTTGTAATATTAAACCTGTCATTATAATATTCGGAATTAATAACGGCATGATAAACGTACCAACAAAGTTAGCATTCTTCTTAAAATAACATTGCACGCTACCGGATAACACTACTAAACTACTTGATAACACTAATATCATCCATACACTAATAAAGAAAAATATTATCTCAAGCAAAGTTTGATCAAAAAAAACATAAATAATGGGTAAAACAAAAACCAGCCCTATCGTACTGCTGATAAATATAGCAAAAAATTTAGCCAATATAATTTTTTCATGACTAACAATTGATAATAATAACTCTAAGCTTCCGTCTTCCAAATCAGATTTAAATATAACCGAAGAAAAACCGATTAATGAAATTAATAAACAAATTACCGAAAAAATTAAACCGAATTTGTTAATATCCCTTTCACTGTTAATTAAAACAGTACTAATTATGCAAAATAAAAAAAATATAACTAGATATTTAATTATATTATTAATGCGATTCTGCACTATCAATTCACGCTTAATTAGTACAAATAGACTATTCATAATTATTAAATACGTTGTAAATTAAGTACATAATAGCTGCAACAGTTAAACCTATACCAATTTCAACAATAACTATCGCAATATGCTGAGCAAGTAGCTTATCATTGATAAAATTTGTTAGTGAATAATAATTTAAATAATTATCGTTAAAAAAGAGTGATATTGTTCCTACAATTGCATATATTGCTACACCTAAAACCGCAATACAAACTAGCACGTTAGGAGGAAAATATCGGCTTAATTTTCGATTACCGTAAACTAAATCATAAGCAATAAGGCTAGATGCAAATATAACACCTGCTTGAAACCCACCACCCGGCGAAGACTCACCGTTAAGCTGAATATATATACTATATAAAATTATATAAGGTATTATAAAACTAGTAATATATTTTATTATTGGATTTGTCATCCCGTGGCTTGACCACGGGATCTTGTATCGCCTGCTGTGTCCTGAGATACCGCGATCAAGTCGCGGTATGACATCATCAGACTTTCTTGAAAATATCAACAGCACAGCAATTCCTGCAATTAAAATTACGCTAGTTTCACCTAAAGTATCATATCCACGATAACTTGCAAGAATAGCCGCAACAAAAGAAGGTATACCTATATCTCTAGAGGTATTTTCAATATAATATTTACTTGAATGCATATGAATAGGAGCATTATCATCACCGTAATTCGGTAATTCTAGCCCCATATAAGCAAGAGTTACTACAAACAATAAACATATTAAACTTGCTGGAATAATATTAGTTCTCTCAATATTCTTTAAATCCGAAGGTAATTTACGCAACAAATTCAAATATACGCATGTTGATAAGCAAGCTCCAAGTGCTGCCTCGGTCATTGCAACATCAGGAGCATCCATAATAAGATAGGATACATCAATTAATAAGCTAAATACAGAAGCAGCAATCACTGCATTTAGTAAATCTTTAGCAAAAATTATTTTTATCGAGATTAAGATCAATAAAAAAGCAATTAAGTTAAGTAGGTAATTGCCGAGATCAAAATTTAAAACTGTCTTTACTATCATATGGTTGTTAAAATTTAACGTCATTGCGAGGAGAAACGTAATTTCGACGTGGCAATCTTATCAAGCATCCTGAGATTGTGCTTCGTCAATTACTTCGTAATTTTCCTCGCAATGACGGTACTATCAGCTCTAATTTTCATAAATAAAGATGCTTTACCAAGTGCATGAGTTGCTACCGGATTTAGTATAAAAATCAATAAAGCCGCTAAAATTAATTTAACAGAGTTCACAATATCTGCTTCAATGCACGAAAAACCTATTAAGCAAATAGGCACACCGAAACTCTCAATAACACTTGCTGCATGTAATTTAGTATAAAAATCAGGAAATCTAAAAAAACCGATTATTCCTGAAAATATAGCAAATAAGCCAATAATTACTAATAAAATTCCTATATAGTATAGTGTCATTGTGTTTATCCTTTTTTCGTCATTGCGAGGAAATTATGAAATAATTGACGAAGCAATCTCATGCAAAAGTCCTGAGCTTGCCGCATGAACTAAAGTTCACTCGCAATGACGTTTTTACTCACCTTGAGCCAAGCTATAACCTGCAACCCCATCAAACTCAAACAGATTCTCTACTTTGATAAAATCGATATTTGCTGTGCTTAAAGCTTCAAGCAATCTTGTTATATCTAAATGCTTTATTTCTGTACCGTCTTTATTCATAAAACGACAACACCAATGATCGGAAACAGTTTCAAACCTTGTATCACGAGGCCACAGCTTTAATCCTTTTGACGAGATTGTTTTTAACTCAAAATTACCAAGATCAAGTTTATTAACTTTATCTGCTATATCGTGAGCGGAAGATACATTCATATTCACAAATATATCCGTACCGACCAATTTCTTAACTTCTTTAGTATCAATTTTATAATCTATATTGCTTTCTTGCTTCTCAGCAATTAAGGGATAATCTGCTTTAGGTAGCTTTGTCGGTAACTGTCCTAATCTTTTCGTTACTTCTTCGGCAAATTCTTTTGTACCGACTTTTTTACTAGAACTCTGCTTGTTATATATATCGGCTGTATGAACGCCATCCTCTATAGTTTTTTTCCAAGCATTTTCGATTAATGTAGCGATATCACCCTGCCCTATATGTACTAGCATCATTATTGCAGCATTTAAAAGCCCTGATGGATTTGCGATATCTTTACCGGCAATATCGGGAGCACTTCCATGTACCGCTTCAAACATCGCATAATGCTGCCCAATATTTGCAGAACCTGCAAGACCTACCGAGCCTGAAATTTCAGCAGCTACGTCAGATATGATATCACCGTATAAATTAGAAGTTACGATAACGTCAAATATTTCCGGTTTGGTAGCAAGCCTTGCCGTCCCGATATCGATAATATAATGCGCGTTATTAATTTGCGGGTATTCTTTTGCAATCTCATTAAATACTTTATGCAAAACCCCATCGGAAAATTTCATAATATTATCTTTGCTTAAACACGTGACTTTTTTACGGTTATTTTTTACTGCATATTCAAAAGCATATCTAATAATCTTCTCACATCCTGTATGACTTATCAACTTCATTGACTCATACGTATTATGCGTTTGGCGGTATTCTATACCTGCGTATAAATCTTCCTCATTCTCACGTATAATAGTTAGGTTCAAATTTGGATGTAATGTTCTAGTAAAAGGATGAAACGAAACGGAAGGACGAATATTAGCAAAAAGCTGTAATGTTTTACGAATCGTGACATTTAAACTTTTATATCCTCCACCTTGCGGAGTAGTAATCGGGGCTTTAAGTATAATACCGGTGCGTTGTATTGATTCCCAGCTTTCCTCGCTTATGCCTGAAGTATAATACTTCTTGTAAAGCTTTTCACCTATTTCAATGGTTTCTAAACGAATACGAGCCTCGGCTTTACGTAATATGTAAAGCACTGCCTCCATTATTTCAGGACCTATACCGTCCCCGTATGCAATTGTAATCGGTGTAAATTCTGCCATATTAAATACTCTCTTGTTTATATCATTCCCGAGTAGGCGGGAATCCAGTATATCAAATATGTAACTTCTGTATCAATATTGAAGTTATTTTTCTGGATTACCGCCTATGCGGGAATGACACACAAAAATCCATACAACACTATCAATAGTTTATTGTTACTTCTTTTAATCTCTCATTCAACATAAAAGTCACTTCGGAAGTTATATTCAAATTATTTTTGGCATATAAGACTTGAGCACTTGGAATTACCAAATTAAGGTTATATTTCTCGGCAAGTTCACTAATTATTGTAATAGTTGTTTCATGGACTCTACTCATAGCCTCAGCGTGGGCTTGTTCAAGCTTTGTTTTCTTAATCTGAATTTCTTTTCTAACGTGGCTAACTTTTGCATTAAATTCGTTTACTTTATGCTCAAATTCGGTTTCACTTAAATGAGAACGCTCATTTAGCAGTTTCTCTTCCAACGGTTTAAATTCTGCTTCTTTTGCAGCAATATCCTCTTGAATTTTATGATTAAGCTTTTCGATTTTATTACGCAAATCTTTTATAGCGATCGAACCTTCCAATATAGATTGGACATCAGCAACAGCTACTCTAACTTTAAAATTATCTTCTTTAATTGGCACATTTTGTGCCTCCGTAATCGTTGAGAAATTTATTATGAATATGCATAAACATAATATTCGGTATATTATCATCCTCGATCCTTTTAGGTTAAACGGTGTCGGCTAGGATTGTCATCCCGTGGCTTGACCACAGGATCTTGTGTCACAGGCAGTATCCTGAGATCCCGCGATCAAGTCGCGGGATGACATTCAAGATGACTGGATTCCCGCCTACGCGGGAATGACACTAGAGCAACACCCTTATTAATCTAAGAATAAATAACATCAAGCAATTTGTCTATAATTAAAAACTTAACCTTTACCTAACATTGGCACATTCCCGCCTCCCCATGGGGTATATTCGCCATCCGAATAATAATCACTAGAAATAGGTTCAAACGAAATAGCTTTTATTGCTTCAGGACTTAAATAGGCACTCTCTGCATCACTAAGCAAAGGTTCAGTAACCGGTTCTTCTAGCTCAACATAAATTTCATGCTGTTCATTAAATTCATATAAAAAATTAAAAGCTTCATGAATATGCTCCATTCCTTTGTTCTTAACCCAAACTACTTTAATACCATAGTCTTTTACAGCATTGACATGTTTAATATCATCATCCATGAAAAATACGTTTTTTTATTAGTTATTTCGGTATTATTAATTATTTCTCTTATATATTCTTTTTTAGTACAATTTTGTATTTCTTCAAAATTATTAGGAGGTAAAGCTGATTTTATATAAATTTTTGCTGCATCTTCCTTTCCTAGTAACCTTTCTAATGCATATTTTACAACATGAGGATAATCATTAAATGATGCTATAGCTATTTTATGACCGGATAATATAATATTCTTAAAAAGGCGTACTATTTGCTCTTCATTTTTCCAACCTAAATTTTCATTATCTAGGAATTTCTCCATCAGCTCTATAGAAAATTTTTGCTCAAGCCTAACTTTTTCTTGCTCTCGTTCTTCATAGGAGCTAAAAAAGCGATTTTGTATATTACAAACCTCCTAACCTCTCTCCGATATAATTATGCGAATGTCCAACTAAAGTAGTGTCACAATCAAATATAAATAAAGCTGTATTATCGTTCATTAATTTCTCTTATTTTAAAGTTTAAAAATTCTTAGTAATTTTTACTCTATAGTTAAATCAATTTCTTTTTCAAGAACTTATATTCCAATTTTTGGTATTTTAGTGTATAATACGAAAAACTATTGTAAACTTGTGAGAATTTTTAAAGATGACATCTATTCGTAATATAGCAATTATTGCCCACGTTGATCATGGGAAAACTACGCTTGTTGATAACATACTTAAACAAAGCGGAACATTTAGAGCTAACCAAGCAGTTGCTGAGCGTGCTATGGACTCTAACGATCTTGAGCGTGAGCGTGGAATCACGATACTTGCCAAATGCACTGCTCTTATGTGGAACGATATCCGTATCAATATAGTTGATACGCCAGGACACGCCGATTTTGGCGGTGAAGTAGAACGCATCCTTAGCATGGTTGACGGTGTAGTACTACTTGTCGATGCATCGGAAGGACCAATGCCGCAAACAAAATTCGTGCTTTCTAAAGCGTTAAATCTCGGCTTAAAACCTATTGTCGTTATTAATAAAATCGATAGAGATGACCAAAGAATTAAAGAAGTTATCGATGAAGTATTTGAGCTATTTGTGGCACTTGAAGCAAACAACGATCAGCTTGACTTCCCTATAGTTTATGCATCAGGTAGAGCAGGTAGAGCATCTTTAACCTTTGATGATAAAATTAATCCTTTAGACAATTTAGCAGATGATTTAGCACCGCTTTTCGACCTTATAGTACAGCATGTACCAAAACCCTTAGCCGATGACAAAGCACCGTTTTCTATGCTTGTTACTACTAGAGAATATAATTCTTTCTTCGGTAGGGTTTTAACAGGTCGTGTACAAAGCGGCATTGTTAAAATTAACCAAAACGTAAAAGTATTAAATCGTGAGAATAAAGTACTTGAAACCGGACGTATCACTAAAATATTAGCCTTTAGAGGCTTAGAGCGAATCGCTGTAAATGATGCTACAGCCGGCGATATTATTGCCGTAGCAGGCGTTGAAAACGCCAACGTTGCCGATACTATCTGCTCCCCTGAGGTAACCGAGGCCATACCGTCTCTACCTATCGATCCGCCGACTTTATCCATGACTTTTAGCGTTAATGACTCACCGCTTGCAGGAAGCGAAGGGACAAAAGTTACGTCGAGCTTAATTGGAGCTAGGTTAATGCGTGAGCTTGAAAGTAACGTTGCCTTAAAAGTTACTGAAGCTGCCGAGAAAAATGCTTTCCAAGTTGCAGGGCGTGGTGAGTTACAACTTGGTATCTTAATTGAAACTATGCGTCGTGAAGGGTTTGAGCTATCTATTAGCAGACCCGAAGTATTATTCCAAACTGATGAGAAAGGTAATAAGCAAGAACCGATGGAAGAAATCCAAGTTGACGTTGATGATGATTATGTTGGAGTAGTCGTAAAATCTTTAGCACTGAGAAAAGCCGAAATGACTGATATGAGGCCGTCAGGCGGCGGTAAAAGCCGTGTTACGTTTATCGGGCCGTCTAGAGGGTTAATCGGCTATCACAGCCAGTTTTTAACCGAAACACGAGGCACAGGGATTATGAATCGTATTTTCCACGGATATGCTGATTATAAAGGAAATGTCGAGGGAAGACGTAACGGCGTGCTTATCTCTAACGGTGACGGGGCAGCAGTCGCATATGCTCTATGGAATCTAGAAGAAAGGGGAAAAATGTTTATAAACCCTAGTGACAAAGTATATAAAGGCATGATTATCGGCGAACATAATCGTGATAATGATTTAGAGGTAAACCCACTAAAAGCGAAACAACTGAGCAATGTTAGAGCAGCAGGTAAAGACGAAGCCATAAGGCTAACTCCGCCAATGCTTTTAACGTTAGAGCAGGCAATCAGCTATATACAAGATGACGAGCGAGTTGAAGTAACACCGAAATCTATTCGTTTACGTAAAGCTCTACTTGACCCTAACGACCGTAAAAGAGCTGCAAAGTAGGTATATGCCTAAAAAAAGTTGACATCGTCATTGCGAGGAAAAACTGTAAGTTTTGACAAAGCAATCTCTGGAATCTTGCTTTATGGGATTGCCACGCTCCTTTCAGTTGCTCGCAATGACGAAAAAACTAAGCTAATACATTAAATACTATAATAACAAACCTTTTTAACGGCTTCTATTACATCGCTCTCACTCGGTAGAGCTAGTGTTTCTAAATTAACAGCATAAGGAAGGGGAAGATCTTTGCCGCTTACAATCTCTATTGGAGCATCTAAATAATCAAATGCTTCTTTCATAACAATAGAAGCTATACTTGCACCAACACCTGCAAAAAACCACCCTTCTTCCACTACAACTAAACGATTAGTTTTTTTCACTGATTCTATTATTGTCTCAGTATCAAGCGGTTTAATAGTGCGAAGATCAATAACCTCGCAATCAATATTATCATTCTGCAAAACATTTGCAGCATCTAAGGCAAGTTTTACTTGAATCGAGAAAGTTACTATAGTGACACTACTACCCTCTCTTAAAATTTTTGCCTGACCAAAGGGTATAGGCTCGATTGTTTCCGGCACGTCAAAACTATGACTGTATAAAATTTCATTTTCTAAAAAAACAACGGGATTATCGTCCCTAATAGCTGTAAGCATAAGTCCTTTATGATCTTCTGCACTATAAGGAGCTACCACTTTTAATCCCGGAATGTGGGAATAGCAAGCTGTATAATTTTGGCTATGTTGTGCAGCTACTCTACTTGCTGCTCCGTTTGGTCCTCTAAATACTATCGGACATTTGACCTGCCCGCCTGACATGTAATGCGTTTTTGCAGCTGAATTAACTATGTGATCGAATGCTTGCATAGCAAAGTTAAAGGTCATAAACTCCACGATCGGGCGAAGTCCTGCAAAAGCTGCCCCGACTGCAAGCCCTGCAAAACCATATTCCGTTATCGGTGTATCAATTACCCTCTTAGGACCAAATCGCTCTAGTAATCCTTGAGTTACCTTGTAAGCTCCTTGATATTCTGCAACTTCCTCGCCTATGACGAAAACCTTGTCGTCTCTTATCATCTCTTCTTGCATTGCATCACGCAACACTTCACGTACCGTTATTTGCATTTTTCTTTTTTATTTGATTAATTAAACGTTATTGCAAGGAGGCTTGCCTGCGTGAACGTCATTGCGAGCAGCCGTAGGCTGCGTGGCAATCTCATGAAATAATAACAAATTCCTGAGATTGCTTTGTCAAAACTTACAGTTTTTCCTCGCAATGACGCCTTAACAGTACACCTGTGTATACAACTCCCCTTCATCAGGTAGCGGTGAATTTTCTGAGAATTCTACTGCTTCTTTCACAATTTCTTTTACCGACTGTTCTGTTTCTTTTAAATCCGCTTCGGTTACATATTTATTGTCGAGTATCGTTTTTCTTATTATTACCAACGGATCACGCTCTTTATATTGCTCAACTTCTTCTTTACTGCGATATTTTGCCGGGTCGGACATCGAATGCCCACGATAACGATAAGTTTTTACCTCTAATATCAGCGGAAAGCTATTTTCTCTAACATACTCGGCTGCTTGCTTAGAGCCGTCATACATTTCTTCAAAATCCATACCGTCTAGCTGAAATCCTTTAATCCCAAACGATGCCCCTTTCTTATATAAATCACGCATAAAGGTAGAACGTGCTATAGACGTCCCCATCGAATATTCGTTATTTTCAATAATATAAACTACCGGCAAACCCCATAAAGCAGCCATATTAAAAGCTTCATATACCTGACCTTGATTAACAGCACCGTCACCTAAAAAAGTAAAACAGATATTATGCGTATCGTTATATTTTTCAGCAAACGCAAGCCCTGTGCCTATCGGTACTTGAGCCCCTACTATACCGTGTCCACCGTAAAATTTGTTTGGTACATTAAATAAATGCATCGAGCCACCTTTACCTTTCGAGCAACCTGTAGCACGCCCCATAAGCTCGGCAAGAACATACTTAGGCTCAGTTCCTGCTAAAATAATATGAGCATGGTCACGATAGCTAGTAATAGTGCTATCACCTTTTTGTTTAACCATACCTACTGCAGAAATTACTGCTTCTTGCCCTATATATAAATGACAAAAACCACCGATTTCTCCCATTCCGTATAACTGACCGCATTTTTCTTCAAAACGACGCAGTAGGAGCATATCTCTAAAGCTTTTTATATATTCTTCCTTTGTCGGCTTATATTTTCCTAACTTAATATCCACTAATTACTCCTTAAGACTATTGTCATCCCGTGGCTTGACCACGGGATCCAGTCTTTTTTTTATTTTAAACTGACCCCCGTGGTCAAGCCACAGGGTAACATCTGTAAATTAAAAGTCACAAAATATGGTACATGATCCGAAGGTGAAGACCAATCACGTGCTTCTGGTAGTAAATGCATAGAAAATAATGCACCTTTTAAATTATCGCTAACCCAAATATGATCAAGCCTTCTACCTCTGTTAGATTTTTTCCAATCTATATTTCTATAACTCCACCAAGTATAAAATTTTTCGTCAAGCGATACGAAATGTCTGCTACTATCAATAAAACCTAACGCATTTTGTAGCTCTACCAATAACGAGCGCTCAATATCGGTATGGCTGATAACATTTCGCAACTGCTTACTAGACCATACATCATGTTCATGCGGAGCAATGTTCAAGTCCCCGACAATAATCATTTTATCGTTTTTAGTACGGTTAGTTGTTAACCATTCCTGCATTAACCTTACATATTCGAGCTTATGCTTAAATTTTGTATTTACCTCGATATCAGGTATATCACCGCCGGCAGGAACATAAAAATTATGTATTTCTATATCATTAACTATAGCTGCTATATGTCTTTTATCACTATTATATAACTCCAATGAAAAAACATTATTCAAAGGAAATTTTGAAATAATAGCAACACCGTTATATGATTTCTGCCCTGAATATATTACATGTTCATAGCCTATATTTTTAATAACTTCAAGAGGAAATAATGAGTCAGCTACCTTTGTTTCTTGAAGTAAAATAATATCCGGCTGATGTTCATATGCTAATTTTCTTAATAAATCGATCCGTAGACGCAATGAATTAATATTCCAAGTAACTATCTTCATTAGATTTGTTGTATAACCTCCTTCTAAAGGTAATTTGTATGTCAATCCGGTACTCGCATCCTCACGTACTAAGTATACGCTACGGTGCTGCGTTCCGTGTTTCTTTCAAATTCCTCTTTATAAGATAGGTTATACAACAAATCTATTTAATTTTTTATAGCGGCCCCTATTATTGCATCTCTAAAATAAATTATTCCAAGTTGATTTAAAGGATTTTTCATGTCAATTTTATCTTTTTCTTCTTCAGGAATTTTTATCATAGTATTACTGAGTATAGCAAAATAAAGATTATCAGGCAAAACATATCCTGCGTCACTTTGTATTCCAAGGGCTTTTCCCGTATAATGAATCATTAAACGCTTAGAATCAAGATCAGTAAGAAAAATACCGTAACCCATATAAGACTTACGCCCTTCTATATCTTTTGCTAAAAAATATTTAGTAGTCATAAGTTTATACGACTTCTTAGAAAGAATTTTCTCCTCATTTAATGCCCTATACCATCTAATAAGATCAACCGGTGTTGATATTATACCACCGTCAGCACAAGGAACTGCTAAAAAATCAGCAGTTACAGGAGTAAATATAGGTTTATTACTATTATTAGGCATTAAAAAATATCTTACCGGATAATTAGAACTAATAACATTTTTTTGGATTCTAGCGGCTTCACTATATGAAGCAAAACTAGTAGATTTCATATTAAGCGGTTTAAAAAATTCATCATAAAAAAAATTAGCTAAATCTTTTTTAGCCACCTTTTCTATAATCATACCGAGTATAACAAAATTAGTATTACTATATTTAAAATTTTTCCCTATAGATATTTCTAAAGGCTTAGAAGAAACAAATTGTAATATTTTCTTGTGCATCTCTTTCTTAGACATATTTAAATCAAGTTTAACAAAACTAAAATATTCAGCAATACCGCTACTATGCGTTAATAAATTATGGATAGATATTTTATATGCCCAATCCGGCACTTTTCCACCCCACATTTCCGGATCAAGATATTTATAAATTTTATCGTTAATATTTAATAATGCCTGTTCTTGTAATTTTAAGATTCCCGCTGCCGTAAAAGGCTTTGTAGCAGAAGCAATAGGCATCATTTCATTTGCTTTTAATTGCTCACCATTTAAAGCAAAAATTCCTTTAGCACCGGTTAATAAAGGTTTATAATCATCGGCAAACATAAAAACGGCATTTAAAAATCTATTACTTATATATTCTTTTTCTGCTTCATTGATTCTTTGCTGTATATCTGCAAAACAATCAATACAATTAGTAATAAAAAAAAACAGCAATAAAAAATATCTACGAATCATAACTGCAACACTCCACAAACTTATCAATAGACGTCTTATATAACGCAGCTAATAAAGAGAAATTTAAAGGAGACACGGAACGCAGAACCACAGCATACACTTGACATGAGGATTCGAGTACCGGATCGACGTACAAATTACCTTTAGAAGTAAGTTATATAAGACGTCTAGTAAAATAAAACGGTAATTTTGCTTCTAACTTAATCGCTTGACCAAAAATTTTTTCAGATAAACATATATTATTAGCATGCAAGAACATATATTTACTATATGGCATTATTTCTTTATTACCATATTTATCATCTCCAAGTATCGGACAACCTAATAATTTAGCATGCAACCTTAATTGATGCATTCTACCTGTAACCGGCATAAATTCAATTAAAAATAAGTTATTATCAAGTGATTTAAGTACTTTATAATAAGTAATGGCAAGTTTACCATTTTCACTATCAATATCAGTAATTTTAGGTGTACTTCCTTTACTCTTTTCTATATTACTTCTAACTTCGCCTACATTTTTAATTGGCTTCCCATAGGTTACAGCAAAATATGTTTTTACAACCAATGTTTCTTTAAAAGCATCATGAAGTTTTACACTACTTAAATAATTTTTGGCTATTAAGAGCAAACCGCTTGTTTCTTTATCTAATCTATGTACTAGCTTAAAATCAGCACCTTTATAATTCAAATATTTTAATGCAGAGTCAATAGATAAATTTATTTTACTACCGCCTTGAGTAGCAAGACCTGCAGGTTTATTTATAGCTATTAAATTACCATCTGCATATATCAAATAATCGGTAGTAATTTTCTTCGCTAGCTTAATTTCAGCGTCGGTAAAAACTAATTTTTCAGATTGCTTAACAGGTAAATTAAACTTATCGTTAATAAAAATTTTATCGCCGCCCTTTACTCTTAAACTCGCTTCTGCTTTCTGAGAATTAACGGTAATTTGTTTTTGACGTAATGCTTTCTCTATTACTCCTTGAGTCAATAAGGGATATAGACGTTTTAAATATTTATCTAATCTAGAAGAAATAGGAGTATTGACATCGATGATCATATTTTTAATAAATTAGGAACTTTTTATTAAAAAAAAGCACCAAATTATTATAGATAAAAGGATTATAGCAAAAAGCTGATGTATAGAGGCAATTATTATAGGTACAGAGTATAAAAGAGTAATTATTCCGGTAGATACCTGCATCAATAATGCAATCATTAGAAAATACGCTATCTTATTTAATTTCGGATGTTCTATTTTTAACAAGCAAATTATCAAAACTACAACAACCAAAAATACGCTATAACCGCCTAAACGATGTATGAATTGTATAAAAACCGGATCATACCAATTTTTAAGATCAAAGAAATTATCTTTTATCTCCATCGGGATAAAGCTATCATCCATTAGCGGAAAACTATTATATATCAGCCCTGCATCAAGCCCTGCAACTAAAGCACCTAAAAAAATTTGCACATATACTACAGTAATAGCAATACCGGAAAATATTAATGGTAATTTAAAATCTGTTTGTGACAGGATTAACAAAATATCACAACGATTTTTTATTAGTTGATAAAAAAGTATGTGATAAATAATTACGGCGATAATTAAATGAAAAGCAAGTCGAAAATGACTAACATACGGGCTATTCAACAAGCCGCTTTTAACCATATACCACCCCATAAAGCCTTGTACGCAAAATAACAACAAAGCAATTATATAAGGTAGCATGTCACGATTTTTTATAACATCTTTAAAATAAAAATATATTAAAGGTACAATATATATTAAAGCTGTAATTCTACCGAGTAATCGATGTATAAACTCTAACAGATAAATAAACTTAAACTGTGATAAAGTAATTCCATAATTAACGGAGTTATATTCAGGAAAAGCTTTATATTTAGCAAATTCCGCTTGCCAGCTTTCAAAACTAAAAGGCAGCAAAATACCGGTTACCGGACGCCATTCAACTATAGATAAACCAGAACCGGTAAGCCTTGTTATCCCCCCTATAACAATCGTCGCTATGACCATTATACAACTTATACACAACCATTTTGTAATTAAACTTTTCTGCACTTTTATTTTAAGTTTATGTTTTTTATCGCGTCATTACGGCATTGCTATGTCATCCCCGCGTAGGCCTTATTGCGTGGATAGGTTTACATTTATCATCCCCGCGACTTGATCGCGGGATCCAGCTAAAAATACTAATAATGTCAAGCCACGGGGTGACATTAAGGATTACTGGATTCCTGCTTTCGCAGGAATGACATATTATAGCCCTCAAATCAAGACTCTGCATTCTTTTCCGTATCTTCGACGGTATTAGAAGGACGTTTCTTATTTGATGTTTTATTACGATATCTACGTTTTGTCTTTTTTGGAGCAGCTTGTGCTTCTTCTAAGCCGGCATTACTTTCTACCACTTTCACCTCTTCCACAACGCTTACGGTTTGCTCTACCGATTCTTTTGCCTCTAAACTCTTATCTTTTACTTCATTAGCAATATTATTACTATTATTAGCTATTTTCCATTTATGTTTATTTTTGCGTAACTGTTCTTTTTTCAGCTCTTCTTCAGTATAATCGGCACTATGATTCTGAATTACCGGCTTAACAGAATTAACATTATTGTTATTTTTCTTCAACAGCTTCACTTTTTCAATCGAATAACTATCTGATGTAGCATTAGGATCGGAATAAAAATTAAGCTTTATATTATATTTTTCTTCAATAAATTTTATCTCAGCACGTTTATTATTAAGTAGATAAATAACTGAAACGATATTGGTAAAAACATTTATTACATCAATTCTTTCTTCAAAAATTTCATTCTCTATAGTACGTAAAATTAACATAGCATTAGCGTCACTCGCTCTAATGACTCCTTTACCGTTACAATGAGAACAAATTGCCGAATTAGTTTCTAAGAAAGAAGAACGTAATCTCTGCCTTGAGAATTCAAGTAGTCCAAACTGACTAATATTACCGGTTTGTATACGAGCACGATCACGACTTAAAAACTCTTTAAAGGATCGTTCAATAATTTTACGATTCTTAGCTTCGCTCATGTCTATAAAATCAACAACTATCAAACCTGATAGATCTCTAAGCTTTACTTGCTTTGCTACTTCTTTGGCTGCTTCTAAATTAGTTTTTAGTGCCGTTTCTTCAATATTTTGTTCAGAAGTTGATTTACCGGAATTTACATCAATTGCAATAAGAGCTTCCGTAGGATTAATAACGATATATCCTCCTGAAGGTAACGTCACTACAGGCTGATATAATTTAACTAATTGCTCTTCTACTTGAAACTTAGTAAATATAGGAGTTTTACTTTTATGCTCTTTCAGCTTTGCAAGCTCTGAAGGTAATAAATCCTGCATAAATTTTGAAGCGTCTTCATAACCCTCGTGTCCTTGAATTACCACCTCTTTAACATTGTGATCGCACATATCACGTATGGTTTTACGTATTATACTATCTTCCTCATGAATAAAACACGGAGCCGGAAATTTAATAGTACTTTTACGAATTTTATTCCATAACCTTGCTAAATAATTATAGTCTTTCTTTAAATCTAAGGTGCTACTTCCTCTACCTGCGGTTCTAACAATGATGCTATAAGTATTTTTGTCACCGCTTACTATTTTATTTAAAATATCTTTCAGTCTTTTTCTTTCTTCCCCGTTTGATATTTTACGCGATATACCGTTTTGCAAACCTTTATTAGGCATTAAAACACAATATTTACCAGCTAAGGATATATAAGTAGTAAAAGCGGCGCACTTATTTCCTCGTTCTTCCTTAGTAACCTGCACTAATAATATTTGGTTTTTTCTTATTACTTCTTGAACTTTATATTGTTTATATTGCGGAATATTTGACTCAGGGGTACCGCTTTGAATCATTTCAATATCATCAGCCGCTTCTAAATTAAGTTCTGACTGGAATTTACTCTCTACTAAATCTTCTATGGTTTTTAGGTCAATTTCTTCACTATCAACCAAAGAATCATATATAGCAGCCGGTTTCTCTTTATCATCCTCAACCGTAATATTTGAAAGAGCTATTTCAGGCAAAGCATTAACCGGAAAATTTCTCTCCGAGGTGGGCAAATTGTAATAGTTAGGATGGATTTCACTAAACGGTAAAAAACCGCTTTTATCCATTCCGTACTCTATAAAAACAGCTTGTAGCGACGGTTCTATTCTTGTAACTTTTGCTAAATAAATGTTACCTTTATTTTGTTGTCTTACGGTTGTTTGAAATTCAATATCTTCTATATTGTTGCTTTGTCCTAATAAAACTACTCTTGTTTCGCTTGGAAAATTAGCATCAATTATAATCTTTTTATTCATTTATCTTGCTCACTAACTTGAAGAACAAATAATTAATATAATGCTTGTATCTTAAGAAAAATCATTGTTTATCTTGTATTAATTTATTTAAGTAGATAATTTATCTATGAGTAAAGAGCAAAAATGAAATTCTAGATAAACTTCAAATAACACCTCTTTAAAATACTAAAAAATATATTATTATTTTTCTTACATTAAAATATTTGCATATTATTTAATTCATTAATTTTTTTAAAATTCAACAATAATTATATACAAATTATAAATAAGACTACCATACTTGATTAAAAGCTGATAATCTAATAACTATCCATATATACTTAAATAATGGAATTACGAATCTCTTTAATTTTTAAGATAATAATCTTAATCATTGTAATTATGAGTTATATACCATGTATTTATGTTTAGCAAACACTTAATATTATGACTTTAAAAAACGATTACAAAACTATTTTTTTCTCACTTTTGGGAATATTTATTTTTTCCTGTATCAATGCTATAAATTTTTATAATTTTAAAATCTTTTTACTGCTAAATAAAAATCTAGGCGGAGAACAAATAAATCATATAAATCAAACTAAATTTATAGGTTCGATAATCGCAGGCTTTGCCTTAACACAGTTAATTAATAAGTTAAGTAATCAAAAAATTATTTTAATTAGCTTATCTTTATTAATTATTTGTACAATAAACCTAATTTTATTAAATAATTATACTCTAATTAAAATTAATTTTATTGTAATTAATTTTGGAACATTTTCATATTTCACTTCTATAACATTAGACATTATTGAGAGTAGCAAAGAAAAGAAATATTTTTTTTTAGCTTGTATAATGTTGTTATGGGCGGGTGGAAACTTAATGGTAGATTTATTAAATCCATTTATAAAACCGACAAATAATACTATAGTAATTTGTGCATTGTTATATTGTATCAATATACTAACCGAATTTCTGCATTATAATCCTACATCTCATAAATTAAATTTAAATTCCAAATTTTCATCCTTAATAAAAAATGTCGAATTACAATTATTGACAGGCTTTGTAGTTGCTTATGTCACCTTGGATATATTATGGTATTATGAAGCTTTTGCATTAAAGAAAGAATTAGCATTAATTAATTTAAGACTTATACTAAAATATATTTTTCTAGCAATATGTTTTTCTATAATTCCTATATGCTATATATTAAGCAAAGTAAATAAATATTTGGCTAATTTATTACTAACTATAATTCTGCTCGTCTGCTTTATTTTACTACCGCTTCATGGAACTAATAAAAACCTTAATATATTATATATAATACTAATCGGTAGTTGTTTAGGATCCATTTATATTTGCAATATTTTAATACTAATTGATAAATTTAGGGATTACGAACTTAGAACAGCTTTATTTTCGTATTTTTCAATGTGCAGCATCGGTATATATGCCGGAGCTTTATCATCTCATGTACCTTACGGCACTATTAACGGCAGTGATTTCTTATTTTCCGTTTTTGCCGTAGTCGGTAGTTTTGTAGCTTATCATTTTTGGTATTTTATTAAGTATACATTATATAGATTTTAATAAGACTTCTTGCATAACTTACTAATAAGGGTAATTTGTACGTCGATCCGGTACTCGAATCCTCACGTTACTTGCGTGTACGCTGCGGTTCTGCGTTCCGTGTCTCCTTCAAATTTCTCCTTATTAGTAAGTTATGCAAGAAGTCTTATACTAACATAGACGAAGATCAACTTCAAAAAGAGCAAGGAATCCACAAGGTGGGGAGCGGCGCGTATACTTAATACGTGAGTATCGCAACTCTTGTAGAATGACGCAGCCAATTTTTGAAGTTCATCGAGTATATGTGTAATATTCTGTAACATAATATAACTTGTATAATTTGGCATTAAATATTAATATTTAAATATATTTTTACAATGCCTAAAATGCAACAAAGTACATTATTAAAACCGGTTAGTTGTTACGGAATCGGGGTCCACTCAGGAAAACGTACCCAGTTAACTATAGAACCCGCTAAAGAAAATACCGGAATTATATTCATAAGAACCGATATCTCTTCTGAAAATAATTATATTGAAGCTAGCTATTTCAATGTTTCCGATACCTTGTTATCTACCACTATCAGTAATGATCATAAAGTTCAAATTTCAACAATTGAACATTTAATGGCAGCACTTTGGGGATGCAGCATTGATAATGCAATTATTAAAATTGACGGTCCTGAAGTACCAATTATGGACGGCAGTAGTAAACCTTTTGTGTTTATGATTGAGTGTGCAGGAAAAAAATTACAAAATGCTCCTAAAAAATATCTAAAAATTTTAAAAGATATAAAAGTAGTTCATAAAGATTGTGAATTATATTGTACTCCTTCCGATCACATGACTGTAGATTTAACCATTGATTTTAGTAGTAAAGCTATAGGCAGACAAAATCTAAGTTTTAGGGATCAAGAATCTTTTACTAAAAATATTGCGGATGCTAGAACTTTTGGCTTTATAAGAGATGTTGATTATTTGAAAAGCAAAGGGCTTGCCCAAGGTGCCTCATTCGAGAATGCTATAGGAATAGATGAGCAGGATAAAATCCTAAACCCAAACGGCTTACGTTATGAAGATGAATTTATTCGCCATAAACTATTAGATTTATTCGGTGATTTATATACCAGCGGCACTAGCATTGTAAGTGCAATTAAAGGCTACAAAACCAGCCATGCTCTTAATAATGAACTATTGCATAGAATATTTAGTGATACTACCTCTTACAAATTTGTAACTAACAGTGAGTTATAATAATCATTTCATATTGTTAAATTTCGCTTTCTTTTTTGCATCCTTTTTAAATTTTCACTTTTTGTCCTTTTTATTTCAGCATTATTAACTTTATCTTTATCCATAGCTTTAGTTAAAGGACTATATCCTTCGGCTTTACTAGGATTTTCATAAAATGGATTCATTACATTTTTAATATCTTTAACATAGCTCTCTTTTCTATTATCCATTGTTATTTTATTTTCTCTAAAAAATTCTTCTAAACCGTTTCTTTTTATTTCAGAATTAAAACTGCCTCTTATTTCTCGAAATTTTTGTATTTTTTGGTCTTTATTCATACTCCAATAATGCTTATCTGTTATCAATTTTTTTAAAGCTAATGTTTGCAATACTTGATTTTTAGTATAATTCTCTAATTGTTCTAAATTTTCATATATAGGAGTATCTTGTTTTTTATATTCTTCATTTATATTTAATTTAAATATTGCTTTTATTTCTATTTTTTCCTTTTCAGTAAGACCGTCGATAATTAATGATGCGGTCGTAACTACACCGTAACCCGTAGCTTTTAATATATCAAGCACATTACCGCTAGCACCTTTAATAATAGAAGCGGCCAAATTTGCGGCTCCACCTAAATTATTTCCAAATATTCGTCCTGTACTTTTCAATTTATTTACATTTAACTCATACTTATCTTGAGTAGCATCCTTACCTGCTGTTTGCGGCGTATATAATTCATTTTTCAAAATATCTTTTAAGCTCGGTTCTAATGATAATATATAATCTTGCTGACTTTTAGCATTTCTGTTATGTACTAATAAATTATTCTCTTTATGAAGTTTACGCAAATCATGCACTTTCAAAGTCTCATTTACAGCTTGAATTCCTATGCTAACTCCTGAAACAACAGCTACAGCTATAATTATCGGTGATATAGGAGTAAAAAGTCCAGAAACTGTAATTGCTATAGAAGCTATGGAAACTGCATAACTTAAACTATTGCTAAATAATATTTTACCGATTTTACTTTGTCTAAAACTAGTCCAATAAGATTTTAACTTATTAAATATTTTTCTAACCCTTGATTTTTTTGAATCAGACATTTATTTTTCTCTCCAAAGAACAAATATTTTTATAAATTTTTCTTTTATTTATTTAATTAACTTCTCTTACAACTTTAATTATAGTATAAATTCTAATAAAAAAACAAAATAAATGTCTGGAAAAGAATTAAATAAAATTGTTGCAGCCATCTTATTTGCTAGTTTAATTGCTATGATGGTTGGGTTTGTTGCAAATATATTATACAAGCCCACTCTAGAGTTACAACATCGCGGCTACAGCGTTGCGGTTCAAGAATCATCAGAAAATCAAAATACTACCGCACTAGCGCAAGCACCGGTAAATATACCAGAATTAATGAAGACTGCTAACGCCGATAACGGTCGTGAAATAGCCAAGAAATGTTTAATGTGTCATTCTCTTGATAAAGACGGTCCAAATAAACTAGGACCGCATCTTTGGGATGTAGCAGGCAGACCAAAAGCAAGCATAGCAGACTATAAATATTCCCCTGCTCTATCAAAACTTGGCGGCATATGGGATGATGATAGTTTATTTGCTTTCTTACATAAACCAAGTAGCTATGCACCAGGAACTAAAATGTCCTTTGCCGGTATCCCAAAACCACAAGACATAGCTGACGTAATATTATTTTTAAAAACTTATGTTCATGATAAATAATTATCTCATCGAAATATGGTTAATAATCGGCATAATTTGCATAGTTGTTGAATTCTTTGCAGTTCCAAGTATTGGATTCTTATTCTTTGGGCTTGGAGCGTTATCAAACACTCTTGTGGTATATAACTACCCTCTAGTTAGCTTAACCAATCAAATAACATTTTTTGGTATATTATCGCTTATTTGGTTTTGCATATTATATTATCCTCTTAAAAAATATGTTTATAATAAAACTGATAAAACAAAAAATTACTCGGATATGATAGGCAAAACGGTAGAGGTTTATAGTTCTACAGTTTCTTCTGATACTATAGGACAAGTAAGATGGTCCGGTGCTATTATGAATGCTTACCTTGTTCCAAATGAAATCGATGCAAAAACAGGCGACCGACTTTTTATTATCGAAGTTAAAGGGAATGTACTAATTTGTTCTAGAGAAAAACCTAATAATAATTCTTAACAAAATATTTCTAAATGACATTGCCCGCGTAAATATAAGTCCTCATTGCAAGTAGGTATTGTTGCATGGATCATTTTATGTCATTCCCACGAAAGCGGGAATGACACTAAATACATTTTCCAGTCCAACGCGGGCATCTTCTCTAAACATTCTCTTTAAACCAATCAAAAGCTTTTTTAAAGAAGCTACTATTTGCATCAAGTCTAATATGAGCAAATTCTTTTTGCTGTTTTAGAGCATGAATTTTTAGCATTCCTATAGTTGCTGAATACATGGCCGGATTATAGTCTTCTATAAAACCGGCAATAATCTCCGGTTTACCGATTCTACTCTGTTTTTCAAAAATTTTATTTGAAAGCTCTTTAAGTCCTCTAAGCTGAGACCCGCCGCCGGTAATTACAACTCTAAACACTTCAACCTGCCCTTTTGTTGCTTTATCATATTCGGCTTTTACCATTGATAATATTTCTTCAGCTCTTGCTCTTATTACCTCAGCCAATTTATAAATTGTTACGGAAGTATTTAAAGTATGTTGAGTATCAACCTGAAAATCCTCCATATTTATAATACTATCTTTCTCAAATAAAGGTATCATTGCATTACCGTATAAAATTTTTAATTTCTCTGCCGTAACAAGATCAATACCAAAGACTTTAGCAATATCCGAGCTAATATGAAAACTACCTATATTTACATGCCCTGTATATATTAATTTACCGGCAAAAAAAATACCGAAAGAGGTAGTTTTATCCCCCATGTCG
Source organism: Candidatus Rickettsia tasmaniensis (assembly GCF_036857515.1). Lineage (NCBI taxonomy): Bacteria > Pseudomonadati > Pseudomonadota > Alphaproteobacteria > Rickettsiales > Rickettsiaceae > Rickettsia > Candidatus Rickettsia tasmaniensis. The sequence goes on from NZ_JAQCNX010000007.1 coordinate 29,200, forward strand.
ATGATAAGCGAACCTAGATTTTTTTCATCATTCGTAAGACAGCTAATAGCAGAAGCATAAATTGCCAGAGTAATATTTGTGACTTCAACATGACACTTAGCGAAGCATTGTACAATATTTGATAACATATTTGCACTAGCAGCAATAATATGTAATTCACAACTAAGTTCTCTACCGTACATACCTATAGGATTCTCGACTGAATTATTATCAAGGGTAAATTCAAGAGGAAAATAATGAATAATTTCTTGGTTTTTAACTTTAAATTCAAGTAATGCTTTTTGTAGTAACTTTTTAATATCCTGCTGCGTTATGGTTTGCCCGTTAACTTTAATGGTATAATTAATATAATAAGATTTAGTGTCGGCACCTGACAACGATAATATAACTTTTTTTATATTTTTACCGCAATCTTTTTCAAGTGCGTAAATTGCTGAAACAATGCTAGTTTCAGCATTTTGTAAATCTGATATAACTCCTGATTTAATACCTTTAGAATGATGCAAATTTTGGCTAGCTATTTTAATTTCACCTTTTTTACTAATATAGGCAGCAATTACGGCAATCTTACTACTACCAAAATCAAGTGTAACAAAATTTGATATTTTCTCTTTCATTTTTTTATGCTTGTTATTCCAAAAACGTCATTGCGCGAAGAATTACAAAGTAATGCGACGAAGCAATCTCAGGATGCTTGACAAGAATGCCACATCGAAACTACGTTTCTCTTCGCAATGACGATTCTCAGTACTTCTCTATATAATACTTATTCTTATCCCTTAAATCCAAAACCTTATAATTTTGGTTAAATAGCTTGTTAGCTTTATTTAGTGCATCGACATATTTTAATGCTTCTTCAAACTCTTTTTCAGGTAACTTAATACTTATATTACCTTTAAGATTTAAATCCCACCTTCTATCTCCGAGTCTTACAGCAGCTAAAGTTTTATTCATTAATGCCGGATATTTCTGCAGCTCTAATACTAATGTACCTGCATAGATATTCGCCCCTTCCCCTACAACATGCAATAAATGAGGAAAAGGTTGAATATTTTTACTAATTTCGTAACCTTCTTCATCGACTAAGAAAAGCTGATTATTAATTTGCCAAATAGCAATAGGTTCTCTTTCAAATAATTTTATATATACCGTATTTGGTAATCTTCTACTGACATATACTTCCTTGATCCATTTATTTTTCTTTAAATTATTTCTAATTTCGTCTAATTTAAGAGCAAAAATAGGACTGCCCTTATTCGCATTTAAAACCTTTAATATTGTAGGCCCATCGACATTTTGCTGTCCTTCAATGATAACATTCTCAAGTTTAAACCCAAGTTTTGTTGTTGTTTGGTATATATTTGTTGTTAAGTAGGTTTTTATGCCGGCAAAATATTTTGTAAAAACAAATAGACATACAAAGATAATTAAAGCAATCTTAAGCCCTAATATTGCTTTTTTGTAAATTAGTCCTAATTTTCGGCGTAATGAGATATTATTAGTTTTTTTTGTTTGTTTTTTTTTATTGGAGCTTGTTTTTTTTCTCATGATTCAAAGCTTGCCGTCTTTATAATTTCTTCAATTAAGTTAGTAAAATTTATCCCTGCATAAGCTGCAATTTCCGGCACTATTGATAAAGGCGTCATACCTGGGTGAGTATTTATCTCCAAAGCATATAACTTGTTTGTCTGCTCTTCTAAAATAAACTCTGCTCTAGCAGGACCTTTACAATTCATTGTTTTATAAATTTTTTCTGATGCTATAAGTAATTTCTCATATACATTAGCAGGTAGCGGAGCAGGACAAAGATGATCAGCAAATCCTTCGGTATATTTAGTTTCATAATCATAGAAACGATTCTTTAGTAATTTAATCTCTAAAGCTCCAAGAGCTTTGCCATTTAATACCGCTACTTGCAATTCTCGCCCTTTTATATATTGTTCTATTATTACCTGATCACCGTAAGGAAAATCATAATCGGCAAAGTTAAAATCATCTTCTGCAAATATCATCTCAACACCAATACTTGAGCCTTGCGTAAGAGGCTTAATAACGTACGGTCGTTTCATAGGATCATTTTTTATATTATCGCTTTTATTTACAACAATGCTTTCTGCCATATTAATATTATTCGTTAAAAACCAGCTCCTAGAATGTATTTTATCGAATGCTAAAGCTGAAGATAACACGCCGCTATGAGTATAAGGAATCCGCATTATATTAAGTAATCCTGGTAAACAACCGTCTTCACCGTATGTACCGTGCAGGCAATTAAAAACGATATCAGGTTTTATTTCTTGTAATCTAACTGCAATATCCGCTCCCATATCAATAAAGGTAACTCTATATCCTAATTCAATTAAAGCTTTACTAACTCCTTCGCTTGACACTAACGATACTTCACGCTCAGCAGACATACCACCCGCCATTAATGCTATATGCTTTTTACCGGTACTACTTAATATTTTGACTATAGAGTGTTCCACCCAATGTGTTTGATATTTATGCATGTTTTTCCTTTCTTATTAAATCCATTGTAATTCCTAACTAAAAGTGGCCTTGTTGCATAGCTCGAAAAACCTACTCGATGTCATCCCCGCGTAGGCGGGGATCCAGAAAAATAACTTCAATATTGATATAGAAGTTACATATTATAAAATAAACATATAAAAAACTTGTTTTTTATATGTTTTACTGGATTCCCGCCTTCGCTGGAATGACATAAAACTAGCTGCAACAACGCCATTTTTAATTAGGGATGACGTCCGATTCTCTTAATCTCCCACTCTAACTTAACCCCGCTATCTTCAAATACTTTCTGCCGGACGAAATCACCTAAATCTTCTAAATCCTTAGCGGTAGCATCACCGTTGTTTATCATAAAATTACAATGAAGTTCTGACATCGAAGCACCGCCTATTCTATAGCCTCTAAGCCCCGCTTTGTCAATAAGTTCCCAAGATTTACGCCCTTCAGGATTTGCAAAAGTACTACCGCCCGTACGCTCTTTAATAGGCTGTGTAGATGATCTTGCGTTATTTATTTCATTCATCCGTAATAATATATTTTCACTATCGCCTTTATTTATTTTAAAAACAGCTTTGAGAATAATTAAATTCTTTGGTAAATTATTACTGCGATATTTAAAACCGATTTCTTCATTTGTGAATGTTAAAAAGTTTCCTGCAAAGTCAATCGCTTCAATCTGCACTACAATATCTTTAAATTCAGAGCCGTAAGCACCGGCATTCATAGCAACACCGCCGCCGATAGTCCCTGGAATACCTACTAAAAACTCAAAACCGGAAATAGCATTTGCTTGACAAAATTTTGCTAAATTATAATTAAGGCAGCTGCTACCTACTATTAAATGATTATCTATAAACTCAATATTGCTAAAATTCTGACCAAGTTTTATAACGCCCCCTTCTATGCCGCCGTCTCTTATAATAATATTTGAGCCTGCTCCAAAAGTCTTTATAGGTAATTTTTGCTTATTTTGTATTAAGAAACTTTTTAAATCTTCGCTATCTAAAGGTTTAAAGAAAATTTCAGCATTACCACCTACTTTAAACCATGTTAAGTGTTTTAAATTAAAATCTTTTTTATACTCGCCTTTTACTATCGGTAAAATTAACATATTTAGTCCTGCTATTCGCTTTACTGTTATCTTCACTCTTTTGTCCCCTAGTTCGCTTGACCCTATGTTATACGAACAGATGTCATTCCCGCGAAAGCGGGAATGACATAAGAGCTATGCAATAAGACCGGTCAAACCACGGTATGACAGCTAAAGCCACAGGATGACAATCTCCCATCTAATTCATTAGCAAAACTTGAAATATTACCTGCTCCCATCATAATTATCATATCACCGGAAGCTGCATTATCTATAATAACTCCAACCGCATCATCTAGCTCTGCTAGAAAATTTGCTTTATCGTGATGTTTATTCTTAGTAATCTTATCAACTAAACTTTGTCCTGTAATTCCTTCTATAGGGTTTTCACCTGCAGCATATATATCGGTAATATAGAGTATATCGGCATCAGCAAAGCAAAGCATAAAATCATCAAATAAATACTGCATTCTTGAGTATCTGTGAGGCTGAAAAATAGCAACAACTTTACCGTTTTGTTTATTTGCTATATTTTTAGCCGTCGCAAGCGTTGCTTTGATTTCCTCAGGGTGATGAGCGTAATCATCGATAATTGAAGCCTTATTATATTCAGCTACTTTAGTAAATCTCCTCTTCACTCCTTTAAAATTATTAAAACCGTTTTTAATAGCTTTAATACCGAAATCTAATTCTATCCCAACGGCAATTGCAGCAAGACTATTTAAAATATTATGTCTTCCGGGAGTTGGAATAGTAATTTTTTCAATAATCGTTGTACCTAGTACATTTGGTAGACTAATTTTTACGTCAAAAGTAGAGGAGGCAATATCAGTGTTAATATTAAACGCTATAATATGAGCATCTTCCGAATCGATGCCATAAGTAACAATCTTCCTTTCAGTAATATCATCTACTAACTTACGAACTATTTTATGATCGATACAACAAACGGCAAAACCGTAAAACGGCAAATTAGTAATAAAGCTTCTAAAAGCACCAATTAATGTTTCAAAATCTTTATAATAATCTAAATGTTCAGGATCAATGTTAGTTATTATCGCAATAGTTGATGGAATATGAATAAACGTTGCATCCGATTCATCGGCCTCCGCAATTAAATAATTACTTGAACCAAGATATGCATTAGTCGATTTATTATTTATGATCCCACCGTTAATAACCGTAGGACATAAACCGGCTGCCTCAAATAAACAAGCAACTAAAGAAGTAGTAGTGGTTTTACCGTGCGATCCCGAAACTGCTACTGAACATTTTAATCTCATAAGTTCAGCAAGCATATCCGCACGTCTAATAATTGGAATTTTACGCTCCAAAGCTTCTTTTATTTCAGGATTCTTTGGATTAATTGCCGATGAAATAACAACATACGACACATTGGTAATGTTCTGCTCGGCGTGTCCTAAAAATATTTTAATGCCGTATGACTCAAGCCTTTTAGTATTATAATTTTCTACTAAATCGGAACCTTGTACTTTATAACCTAGATTATGTAATATCTCAGCAATACCGCTCATGCCAACGCCGCCAATACCTATAAAATGTATAGTTTCTAAGGTTTGATTAGTTTTTTTTAATTCAAGTAACAGCATTTAAGTTTAATCATTTAAAATTGAGTTCTGCATATAGGTTTTAAGTAACATTGTCAAGCACTAACTGTGTTATACCACGACTTGATCGCAGTACCCAGTTTAAAATATTAAAATCATTGATATTAAAAGTTATTTTTATGGATACCGTGGTCAAGTCACGGCATGACATCGGAGTCTTTTTCAAGAGCCATGCAACAAAACCGGTTCAGTATGACAATCATTAAACCTCATCCACCCTATCAAATTTTGCTTCGGAATAGAAGTTTCCTTGTAGCCCACCGACTTTTAGATCAATTAAAAATTTAGCTATTTCTCCGTTTTCTACGAATTCAGCTACCGTTGCAATACCTAAATCTTCTGAAATTTTAATTAATCTTTCTACGAAATACCTACTTTGTACATCACTTGTAATACTATGCACATATTTACCGTCAATTTTGATAATATCAATTGGTAAGCTTTGAAGTTGTTTAAAAGAAGTAAAACCCGCACCAAAATCGTCTAATGCAAATTTACATCCATACTTACGTAGTTTATTAATAAATAAACTTATTTTATCGTAATGCTCATTGAAAGAAGTTTCCGTAATTTCAATAATTAAACGATCCCGAACATTATGAGCTTTTAATAAGTTTTCTGCTATTTCCCATAAAGCTTCATCGCCTGTTCCTATATTTGAAATATTAACGGCTAACATTAAGTTAGGGTTGCAGGCAAGTTCATTAACAGTCATTTCTAAAACAATTTGATCAATTATAAAAATTAATCCTTTATTTTCAGCAATAGGGATTATAGGACCTACGGAAATATAAAGACCGTTCTCGTCAGGTATACGAAGCAGACATTCATAATAATGAATCTTCATAGTATTGCAATCTATTATAGGCTGATAAGCAAATCGCATAGTCTTTTTTGCTAAGGCTTGTCGTAGTAAGTTAAGCTGAAGATTAGATTTTCTTATATTTTTCAAATCATGTTCTGTACTGCTATATTCACGGTAATAATAATTATTATTTTGTGAAAGTAACATATTTAATGTTTTTTCAATTTCTTTAGCATTATTACTTCCTTTTGGAAATTTAATACTAGCAATATAACAATTCATATAAATTGCCGGCTTCTGTTCATTAATATAAAGCTGCAAAAATAAATATAACTTTCTAGCAAAATTTTTAATTAAGTCAGAATCAGTAGTATTTAGGATAAATAATATTCTATCTTTCTTTATTTTCTTAAACTTTGAAAAAATATTAAGTTCTTTGCTTACATCTTCAATGATTTGATCTAAATCTTCAATTATAAAATGCTTACCCTGCTCTATAAATTCTATTTCATCATAATTAACTAATCTACAAGCAAAACATACGCCTTTTTCCAATTTATCTATCGCATCTTGTAAATCTTTATAATCCGTTATTAATTCCGACATTGCCATGTGTATCATAAAATTATATACTTAAGAATATTAGGACATTTTTACTGTAAATGAAATAAAAATATGAGCCGCATAGAAAGGATGCAAGAAAAATTAAGTGTGTTAAAACCACATTTTCAAGAAATAATAGATGAAAGCTATAAACATGCTAGTCATTATAACGGAATTCACAGCCATATAAAAATAAGAATTTCTGCAGAAACATTACAGGGGAAAAGCCTAATTGCCAATCATCGCACTATTAATAACTTACTTGCCGATGAATTTAATAGCGGCTTGCATGCTTTATCGATAGAGGTACTATGAAAACAAATAATATTTTAAAAGTAGCCGTTGGAGCTAGCAGCGTAGCACAAAAAGCCTTAAATAGTATAACGGATAAAAGCTGTGGCATAATTGAGGATAAAATACTTAAAGGTAATTACGTCACTCGCGAAGAATTTGAAAAATTACAAACTTTAGTAATAAAACTCAAGAAAGAATTAGCAGAGTTAAAGAGCAAATAATTAATCAACTAGTTTCAGAATTTCTATTTTTGCTTTTAGCTCTTCTATTTCTTCTGTAGTTAGCCCTGTGAATCTGCTATTATATTGACATCTATATCTTTAAGTAACAAGTTCTTTGCTATTTCTATGCTTCTTTCAGCTTTCCCTTTTTCACACTTTTCTTCTAAAGCTATTTCCTCGGCATCTTCCATTAATTTCGCTCTTATATAGGCATCATATTCTTCGGCGGTGAGGTTATGCATTTCTATTATATTGTATGCATCTAATACTTTCTCGCTCTTTATATTTGCAGGTGGGCTGTTTTCTGTTTCTGCACACTTAAATAAATGTAGCCACTCATCTATAGTAGTTTCAAGCTTATCTTTATCAAAATTTTTAAGCTCTATAAATACATAGGAAAAATCAAATAAATATTGCTTATTTGTTTTAGTTTCAAGCATTTTATGAAGACTTATACAAGGTACTTCATCATCAAACATTTTAGTCTTAATAAGTGAAATAACTATTACCGGTAATAAATCTTTATGCTTTATTCCTTGTGTAAGTTGCTGTACGTAAGAATGAGCAGAATAATATTGCACTCTTTTTAAGTAATCGCTTTCATTTCTTTTTTGCATCTCTTATATACCAGCTACCGGCTTCATCTTTAACCTTTAAATCAAATATGCTTTTTGTTCCCTTTATCGAGCATAGGTACTTGCTTTACAGGTATAAATTCTATTGCTTTAATTCTAAGCCCCTCAGGTAGTTCAAGAACTGCATTGATAAATTCCTTGAACCTCTCTAAATCACAAAAGATTTTTTTAAATACACTATCATTAGTGGGATCTAAATATCTTTGCATATTAATTATTACTTTTGGTATTACTCATATTATATAGCTTTTTAAGTAATCAGTAAATAATATTAGAATATGTACTTTTAATAGAATAATTGTTGCTATTTTTTAACAAAAATTACGTACTTTGATCCGTTCTAATGGATACGATTGCTGACATGCCGGGGACTAGATTAGCATTTGGGGATTCAAAATCTATTAAAACAGGTACACGTTGTACGCTTTTAGTAAAATTACCGGTAGCATGATCTGGTGGGATTAAGCTAAATTTAGAGCCGGTAGCAGGAGCAATATTACGAATCTTCCCATAAATTACCTTTTTAGGCAAAGCATCAAATTCAATTTTGACTTTCATGCCGGACTTAAATTTCTGAATTTGTGTTTCTTTAAAATTAGCCTGAATATACATAGTATTATCTTGAACTATAGAAAACAACGCCCTACCCGGTACTATGTAATTTCCGACTTCTAAACTACTATTACCGAATATACCGGGTACCATAGCAATAAGTTTAGTATTTTGTAAGCTCCTTAAGGTTACTTTTTTATTTTCTGTTAGCTCTTTAAGTTTTTCCTGTTCTGCTGCTTTTTCAAGCTCAAGAAGCTGTAAATGTTGCTTAGATATATCTAAATCTAACTGTACTTGTTTATAATCCGTTTTGGCTTTTTGATATGCGTTTTTAGAATCATCTAACGTTTTAGAGCTAGCAAATTTTGCCTTATTTAATTCCTGCACTCTCATAAAATCTGTTGCAACAATATCAAAGCTTATTTTATTAAGCTTTAATTTTTCAGCTGCTTGCTCTAGGCTAATCTGCCCTATTGAGATTTTTTGCTCTATAATTCCTATATTTTTTATGCAAGCTTCAATAGATGCTTCAAGTGCTGCAAGCTTTGCCTTATAATCTCTATCGTCAATTTTACCTATCAGATCGCCTTTATTAACTTTAGTATTATCGGTAACAAATAACTTTGTTAAAACACCGCTAACTTCAGCACTAACATTTGAAATATCTGCATCTATGTAAGCATTATCCGTGGATTGTGTATTTGCCCAAACATAAATTCTATATCCCAAATAAATAAATATGATTAAGGCTATAATAATTACATATTTAGTAAATGGATGATGTTTATATTTGTCGATAGCTTGTGGTAATACACTCGGCATAATTAACTTTACCAATACCCTCTATGTTTAAAAACATAACAAATTGGTATAGAAAGAATATATATAACTGCAACTAACGGCAGTGAATACCATGGATATATGATAAGATTTATAATAACAATAGCAACTAAAATCATTGCAAGCGATAAATATTCAGGTTTAATACTCAAATTTTTTGTTGAGATCGTAGGAAGCCTACTAGCAAGTAGAAAAGCTATAATAGCCAAATATATATTAATTGTTATAGTGTGAGTACGGGTATTGATATTTAATAACGTACCGATTTCAAAATCTATCATTACAGGCGTTAAAGCAAGTAAAGCACCGCATGGGGCAGGTACACCGGTAAAAAAATAGTCAGTTTTTTTATCTTGTTTCGGTTGATAAATACCAACGTTAAAGCGAGCCAAACGTAGTGCCATACACACTATAAATAATAACATTACCGCTGATGAAAATACCTTATACTCATATTGTTGAAAAGACCATAAATATATCAGATAGGCAGGAGCTATACCGAAATTAGCAAAATCGCATAATGAATCAAGCTCTGCACCAAATGGGCTAACTGCATTTAGCATCCTTGCTATTCTACCGTCGATACCATCAATAATTGCCGCTACTATAATGCAATATACCGCAAGTTCCCATCTGCTATCCAAAGCAAATTTTATAGAACTCATACCAGTTACTAAACCAAGCAACGTAATAAAGTTGGGAATTAATTTTATTAGAGGTACAGGCTTAGTTATTATAGATTTACGAATTTTTAACAATTTTTATACTCAAAATGTATTTTATAACGTCATTGCAAGGCAAAAACAGTGTGGTTGCATGGCTGTCCATGTCTCATTCCTGCGAAAGCAGGAATCCAGAAAAAAATAATCTTAATCGGTACAAAATTATATATTTGATAAAATAAACAGATAAAAAACTTGTTTTTTATACGTTTCACTGGATTCCCGCCTACACGGGAATGGCATAAACAAGCTCGCAATGACGGTTTTAAAGTTATGAGGCTACTTCCTCTCAAACTTAAATTCTGTTGTCTTTTTACGTCCAAAATCAGCAATGATAGTTTCACCGCCTATAGCAGTCTGCCCTTTACTCACTAATAAAGCTGTTTTCAACGGTAGATAAACATCTACTCTGCTACCGAAACGAATTATACCGTATCGCTCGCCCGTTTTAACTTCATTACCCTCTTCTAAATCACAAACTATACGCCTTGCTATAAGTCCGGCTATTTGAACAAAAACAATTTTCTGACCTTGAGCAGTTTCCATTAATACTGATTGACGCTCATTATAAATACTAGCTTTATCGAGTGAAGCATTAAAAAATTTTCCTGGATTATAATGAAGTGCTAAAATTTTTCCGTTTGCCGGGATTCTATTAACATGGACATTAAAAATATTTAGAAAAATACTAACTCTAATCATTTCCACATCACCAAGCCCTAATTCCGGGGGCGGCAATGCTTCCTTAATTTCTTGAATTATTCCATCTGCAGGACTTATTACCAGATCATCACTTATAGGCACAAAGCGATCAGGATTACGGAAAAAATAAATACACCAAGCAGTAGCAATACATCCAATACATCCAAGTTTTTCATTAAATGATGCTAATAAAAAACTTACTAATGCAAAGCTAGCAATAAATATATATCCTTCGCGGTGAATAATTTTAAATAAATCATTATATTGTTTCATTTTAATCTCTATGAATCTCCTTATTATTTTTAACTATGCCTGCTTTGCTTTATCCTCGTTCTCACTCTCGTTTTCATCTTCGTCTTGAGGGGTAGCTTGGGCTTCTTGCGCAGAACCAAGAGCATATACGCATAAATCCGGAAGTGGAACACCGTTTTTTTTTGCAAGATCATTTAGCTGTGATATTGCTTTCATAACATCATCAGGAATAGTACCGCCTCTTTCGTCAGATAACCATTTTGCTTGAAATTGTAGCGGATGATGCCCTTCTTGAGGCGTACCTATATAAAACTTAAACTTGGCTCTTTGTCCACTAAAATCGCAGTAAAATTCAAACTCTTTATAATGTGCCATAACTTTATGAATTTATAATTATATTAATATTATTATAACAATAAAAATGCAAATCTAAAATAATTTCTTGTCTAATATTTTTTAAGTTTTTTAGCAATATAACGATTTGAATATAGAAATTTATCGCTAGAATCTATAATTATCCCGCCTGCTTCCTTAATAAAAAGCTCAAATGCATAATATAATGTAAAATTTAATAATGATAAACATATTAAATCCGCTTTACCTGACGCTACAAGCGTAGTCCCATAGCAAGGAGAACCAAAAGATCTAATATTATCTACCTCTATCTCCTCCAAATCATTATGATTTACATCTTCAATAATTGCTAAACAGTTTTTTAAATCGGCATTATCGGAAACTCTAAGTCTTAATCCTTGATAATTAGAGTTTAAATTATTTTTTTCTATCCAAGCTCCCTTACCTTTTTCAGCATAATAAATTTCATTAAGAGCAGGAAAATATATTACTGTAGAAGTAGGAGTTAAAACTTCTTGATTCCTTTTTAAATAAGTTACGGATATCGCAAAAAAAGGTATGCTTCTGGCGAAATTATTTGGGCTATCTATAGGATTAATTAAAAAAATACTCTCATAATTATTATTTAAATCGAATTTATCCTCCGGAAAAAATAAATATTGTGTATGTTTTTGTAATTCTTCACATAATAAAGTTTTTAATTTTAAATGAGATCGCTTACAAAATTCTTCATTTCTTACAGAATTTTTTTGTAGCATTTCGAGTTCTAAAAAATCTCTATGCAAAAACTTAACAGCTTTACGCAGGGCATTAATTAATAAATTAGTTATAGGTTGCATTTGATATTTTTAATTTAAGATATTAGTTTTAGAAATGATGTCGTATGGCTTTAAAAAATCGATACCATTCCTAGCTAAAAGCATTGCCTGAGTGGATGCTGAAAGTCGTCATTGCGAGGAAAAACTGTAAGTTTTGACGAAGCAATCTCAGGATATTTGACGAGATTGCCACGCAGCCTACGGCTGCGTGCAATGACGGGGTGGTATCCACACGGGCAATGCCTTCGCTGGAATGACATCCATAGTTCAATAAAACAGCTTACTTCGCTCGCTCGACATATGTCATATCATCAGTTTTAACAACAATTTTTTCTCCTATTTCTAAATATTGCGGAACCTTAACTTTAATACCGTTTTCTAAAATTGCTGGTTTATAAGAAGCGGTAGCGGTTGCTCCTTTTATTACCGGATCAGTTTCACTAATTTCAAGTATAACAGTTGGAGGAAGCTCAATATTTAAAGGCTTGTCATTATAAAATTCGACTTTAACAATCATATTTTCAGTTAAGAAAGATAATTTTTCTTCTAACATTTCCTTGAGAATATTTATTTGATCAAAATGTTTGGTATCCATTAATACCAAATCATCACCTTCAAAATATAAAAATTGATAATCTTTTTGTTCAAGCTCGGCTTTTTCTAAATAATCGGAAGAACTGAATCTTTCGTTACGCTTTGTCCCTGTTTTTAAATTTTTCATCTCAACTTGTACATAAGCTCCACCTTTCCCGGGTTGAGTATGTTCCGGTGTTTTGCTGACAACCCATAAATCATTATTATAGACTAATATGTTACCTGTTCTAATTGAATTTGCTGAAATTTTCATATATCATACATTTAAGACTTAAAATTAAAATATACAAATTATTTCCTTTAAAAACAAGAATTTAATCTTATGACCACAATATTAGTAGTAGATGATATAGAACCCAATATTAAGTTACTAACAGCCAAACTTTTAAAAGAGTATTATACGGTTCTTACTGCAAATAACGGCAAAGAAGCACTAGCAATTCTTAAAAAGGGGAAAATTGATATTATACTACTTGATGTTATGATGCCGGAAATGGATGGATTTGAGGTATGTAAAACGATAAAAACCGATCCGGGGACTACTCATATACCGGTTGTAATGGTAACTGCACTTTCCGATATTGATGATCGAGTTAAAGGTCTTGAGGCAGGAGCTGATGAGTTTTTAACAAAGCCGATTAACGATACTGCTCTATTTGTAAGACTTAAATCGCTATCTAGAATGAAAAGCTTAATTGATGAGTTAAAGCTTCGTAATAGTACTAATGCATTATTAGGCGTAACAAATATCGAAATGTATGACAATTTTGCATATAAAAAAATATTACTAATTAATGATGATGTGGTACAAACTAAAAATATAAAACAAATGTTACTTAAGATTACCCAAAACGTAAAGGTAATCAGTAATTCCGATGAATTAGATATTATAAATGAATATACCCCTGATTTAGTAATTATCAGTAGTACGCTTGAAAATGACGATCCTTTGAGGATCAGTGTTATTTTAAGAGGTAAGGCAGAAATAAGCGGCGTAGTAATAATTTTACAAATTGATGAAGACGGTATGCCTTTGATTGTGAAAGGTATTGAACTCGGTATTAATGATTATTTCGTTTATCCTATAGAGGAAAGCGAATTGCTTGCTAGAATTAGAACACAATTAAGACGTAAGCAATATCAAGATAATTTACGTAATGATCTTGAACAAAGTGTCAATTTAGCAGCTAAAGACGGTCTAACCGGCTTATTTAATCGTCGCTATTTCGATATACATCTCAAACAAATGATTGAGAAAGCTAATAAAGAAAGTATTAAATTATATTTACTTATGTGCGATATCGACAATTTTAAACATGTAAACGATACTTACGGTCATCAAGCAGGCGATAAGGTTTTAACAATTGTATCCCGTATTTTGAAGAATACTCTCAGAGTAACAGACTTAATAGCAAGATTCGGCGGTGAAGAATTTACTATACTCTTAACGGATATAGATATTTCTAAAGCAATTGAAACTGCAGAGAGAGTTAGAGTTAAAATAGAATATATGGATTTTCACATTGAAGATCAAATTGAACCTTTAAAAACAACTATTTCAATCGGAGTTACGCAATATAAAAAAGAAGAATCAATAGAATCTTTCATTGAACGTGCTGACAAAGCTATGTATGAAGCTAAAACAACGGGTAAAAATAAAGTAGTAAAATTATAATTGATTTTTTAAAGTAAAAAAATAATGAGCAATTCTTCCAAAAAACATCTTGATTTACCATATAGACCAGGGGTCGGCATGATGATATTAAATGCCGATAACCATATATTCGTCGGTAAAAGAATAGATACAAAAATATCTGCATGGCAAATGCCGCAAGGTGGGATAGTTCCCGGCGAAACACCAAGTATTGCAGCAATGCGTGAGATGTTAGAAGAAATAGGCAGCGATAAAGGATATATTATTGCCGAAAGCAAATTCTGGTATCGTTATGATGTACCAAGCTTTTTAATACCTAAACTGTGGAACGGTAATTTTCGTGGACAAAAACAACGCTGGTTTTTAATTAGGTTTACCGGAAATAACGAAGATATTAATATAAATACCTCTAATCCGGAATTTGACCAATGGCGTTGGGCATCACTTGATGAACTCTTATCTATTATAATACCGTTTAAACGTAAACTTTACCAAGCCGTCGTAAAAGAATTTGAATCATTAATTCAGTAAAAATTTTATATATATAGTAAAAGAAGTTGAATTATGTTCAATTTCTTTTACTATACTTAATTTATTTAGAGCCTCTTGATCCTCTATTTGACCTAGACATATATTATGTTGATCACTATCATCATGGTAATCAGAATTTATATGTACCTTAATTTTATTAGCTATGTATCTTATGCCTAATATACTTAATGTTACTGCTGTTGTAATATAGATAAATATAGTACTTGTAGAGCAGCACTATTTACCTCTTTATCACCTTCAATTCATTTATAGCACTAAATAATGAAGTATCCGTATCATTTTGCCTAAAGAGCACACTCATTTGTTCCTCTAGACAATAAACTAATATCTTTATCGCAACTAGATTCAATCATATAATATGTACTATCATTCTTTATTAGATTATAATTATAATCACCGATTATATGTGCAGTAAATGCATTTGCTAGATTAGATATAGTTATATTAGCAATAAAATCTTTTACTTCTCTTATATGAAATAAGTTTATAATAAAATTGCTTAGACAGTGATTTGTTGTTTCAGTTTCCCAATTAACCGTATCAATTTGAGCTTCCGGCATTAAAAATCATGAATTTATATCTTCAAACGCAAATTTTAGCTCTCTAACCAATCCACATAAAATATATTTTTTATCAGCAATATGTATAAAGGTATGATCAGGATGCTCATCTAAAAAATATGTAGAGGTATTAGAAAAAGGTTTTAAATGTACAGAATATACCTTATTTCTATCAAGGCTTTGGTCATAACTATTTTCACTAGAATCAGCTGGTATTAAATTTGGTAATAAAATAAGTCTACAAAAATAACCGATTAAATTAACTATATTTGGTAAAAATTTAATATGATAATTTGGCATAACGTTACTTTATGTTTATTATAACATGTCTTATTATTAAGATTATTGTTATAATTCAATTAATTTAATAAGAAACCATCGTTTAGCTGTTGATACTTGTGTGATTTTTGCTATTATTCTTTTCACTTAGGTAATTAATTATTATAACCTGAAAATAATTAGATTTTACTTTCTATCTTTGCAGCCAATATAAAGTCGTTTTCCGTAAGACCGTCGATTTTATGAGTCCATATTTCCACACTACATGCTCCCCAAGATATAGTTAAATCGGGATGATGTGCTTCCTGCTCTGCAATTTCAGTTATCTTATTTGCAAATTCCATAGCTTTTATAAAATTAGAAAATTTATATTTTTTATAAAGAGGCCCTAATGCATTCACTTGCCACTTACTGTGTAATTGAACTAATAACTTATCAATTTCTTTTTTCTCAAGTGGCGGAACTCCACCCTCACATGGTATACATCTTTTCTCACTTAATACTGTCATAGTTTTTTTTCTATATCAAAGTTAAAATATTGATCTTTATAAGGCTCATCTGCAAGTGTATAATGCCACCACTCAATTTTACATGCTTTAAAAAATTATGTTTTTGCATCTTAGAACGTAAATAATTACGTTTTGCTAAATATTGCTTATCAATTAATTTACTGTCATGAGGTAAAGCTTCATCAAATAAGTCAAAAGAAGTATACATGTCTACCGTATTGTCATCTAAATAGGATTATAACACGTGCATCTTTCAGCTTTCTCTTAATGACTTCAGGATTATTATTAACTTCCTTCTGAAGCTTTATTATTGATCAATCTACAGTACTACCCCTACTATGACTAGATCTTTCAGCTATATAACCTAATATAAAACATTTAGACTTATCTATATATGGGTAAAAGCTTTCCTTATTTTTTTGATCAATATTATCTTTGCTCCATCTTAAAAAATGTTGTACAGCTTTTTGTGGTCTATATGCATATAATCAGTGAATAACCATCTTTTTGTATCTCAGCTTGTACTGCTTTAAGAGCCTTAACAGCTTCTATGGTTAAAATTGCTTCCGGTGCTTTATAACCATCTACCTTTTTACCAACAAAATTTTCATCTGAATAATAATGCATATTTTGAATAATTGTAGGGTTGATATCTTTCAGATAATGAACCCTTTAGGTAAGGATTTAGAATATATTGGAAGAAAGCTCATAAATATAAAAATTAAACTTGTTAAAATCAATTTCATAAAATGCTAGGCTTTGTAAAGATTTCTAATTGATTTGTTATTTTGAGATATTTTTTAGTGCAAATCCAATCGTTTTAGAGATCTTCACAGAACCTAATATAAAATAGACTCCTTGCATAATCTCTTTCTAAAGGTAATTTGTATGTCGATCCGGTACTCGAATCCTTACATGGATTTGGCTACGCCCCGGCTCTATGTTCCGTGCCTCCTTCAAATTCCTCTTTATAAAATAGATTATGCAAGAAGTCTAATATTTATCTTATACAAAATTTTATTAAAAACTATGGGACTG
>NZ_JAQCNX010000087.1:0-502 GCF_036857515.1 Candidatus Rickettsia tasmaniensis
ACTAAATTGAATATAGCCAAGTCCAGCTGCTCCTTCTGATATCGCAAACTCTATCATTTTATCGAAGAAACTACGAGGCAGTGCAGCTGCCTTAGGTGCAGGAATTGCACGAACTATGCTACCTTTTTTAATATTCTCTCTGAAGATTGTAAAATCGGAATCTGTAAATATCTCAGTTACATCGGCAATTATAATAGGGTTACGCAAATCAGGCTTATCAGAGCCGTATTTTAGCATAGATTCATTATATGGATAATAGCACCGCTGGACAATTCAATACCGTTACAAACAATATCATATTGGTATGCGGTAAGTTCTAATAACTCTTCAGTGGTTTTAGCTTGCTCTAAAGCATCTATTCCGCCCTGCGGCATAGAAAACGGATTATGGCTAAAATCAATTTTTCCTGTTTCTTCATTTAACTCATAGAATGGAAAATCGGTAATCCAGCAGAATTTAAAACAATCTTTTTCAAGTAAATCAAGCTCTTCACCAAGTCTTA